>JAPSJG010000034.1 GCA_031178305.1 Sinorhizobium sp. | reverse complement strand
TGCCGCGAACGGAGAAGCCGTCACTGGTCGGGCTGCTGCGCGAGGACATGGCGAAGGCGCTTGTCGAAAAGGGCGTGCCGGAGCGGCAGGTGAAGATGCGGGTCAGCCAGCTCTGGCACTGGCTCTATGTGCGCGGCGTCTCCGATTTCGACGAGATGACCAATGTCTCCAAGGACATGCGCGAAATGCTGAAGGAGCATTTCACGATCGCCCGGCCGGAGATTGTCGAGGAGCAGGTATCGAACGACGGCACGCGCAAATGGCTGTTGCGTTTTCCGCCGCGCGGCGCCGGCCGGCCGGTGGAAATCGAAACGGTCTATATCCCCGAGGAAGGCCGCGGCACGCTCTGCATTTCGAGCCAGGTCGGCTGCACGCTTACCTGCTCCTTCTGTCACACGGGCACGCAGAAGCTGGTGCGCAATCTGACGGCCGAGGAAATCCTCTCGCAGCTTCTGCTCGCCCGCGACCGGCTCGGCGACTTCCCCGAGCGCGACACGCCACAGGGTGCGATCGTGCCGGCCGAAGGCCGCAAGATCACCAACATCGTCATGATGGGCATGGGCGAGCCGCTTTATAATTTCGAGAACGTCAAGACAGCGCTGCTGATCGCCTCGGACGGCGACGGCCTGTCCCTGTCGAAGCGCCGCATCACGCTCTCGACCTCCGGCATCGTGCCGGAAATCTACCGCACTGGGGAGGAGATCGGCGTCATGCTGGCGATCTCGCTGCATGCCGTTAAGGACGAACTGCGCGACATGCTGGTGCCGATCAACAAAAAGTATCCGCTAAAGGCGCTGATGGAGGCCTGCCGCGCCTATCCGGGGCTTTCCAATGCGCGCCGCATCACCTTCGAATATGTGATGCTGAAGGACGTCAATGACAGCCTGGAAGACGCCAAGGAACTGGTGAAGCTCTTGAAGGGCATTCCGGCGAAGATCAACCTCATCCCCTTCAACCCCTGGCCGGGCACCAATTACCAGTGCTCGGACTGGGAACAGATCGAAAAATTCGCCGACTTCATCAACCAGGCCGGCTACGCCTCGCCGATCCGCACCCCGCGCGGCCGCGACATTCTCGCCGCCTGCGGCCAGCTGAAGTCCGAATCGGAGCGCATGCGCAAGGTCGACCGCCTTGCCTTCGAGGCGATGATGATCGCCAACCACGGCGAGGATTGAGCGGCGAGGCAGCCATTGCCCCTCACCTAACCCTCTCCCGCAGGCGGTCCGCAGGCGGGGAGAAGGTCGCGGCAGCGCGATGAGGGGCAGCATAAGGGCACTCGGCGTTTTTGGTGTAGGATCAAGAAGTTTGATGGGTGTAGCTGTCCCCGTCGATTGATTCGGTCCTCCCGCTCTCCTAAGAAGCGGCCAAAATCATCTGAGCGGGACGCATTCTCAAGCCGCTCGAAAATAGGAGGAACCCCCATGCGTTCACTTCTCATCGCGCTTGCCGCCACCGTCGCCATCGCGCTTCCGGCGCGCGCCGAGGAGGTGACGGTCGCCGTGACGGCGATCGTCGAGCATCCGGCGCTCGATGCCGCCCGCGACGGCGTCAAGGATGCGCTTAACGCCGCCGGCTACAAGGAAGGCGAGAACCTGAAGTTCGTCTACGAATCGGCGCAGGGCAATCCCGCGACTGCCGCGCAGATCGCCCGGCAGTTCGCTGGCGATGCGCCGGACGTGATCGTGCCGATCTCGACGCCGTCCGCCCAGGCCGTCGTCTCGGCGATTCGGGACATTCCGGTGGTCTTCACCGCCGTCACCGACCCGCTCGGCGCCCAGCTCGTCAAGGACATCGACAAGCCGGGCGGCAACGTCACCGGCCTTTCCGACATGTCGCCGATCGCCGACCATGTGGCGCTGATCAAGGAAATCCTGCCCGAAGCCAAGTCGATCGGCTACCTCTACAATTCCGGTGAGGCGAACTCGGTATCGCTGCTGGCGGTGTTGAAGGAGGAGGCCGAAAAGGCCGGCCTTACCGTGGTCGAATCCGCGGCGACCAAGTCGGCCGAGGTCCAGGGCGCCGCCCGCGCCCTCGTCGGCCGCGCCGACGTGATCTACGTCCCAACCGACAACACGATCGTCTCGGCGCTCGAAGGCGCCGTCGCGGTCGCCGAGGAGAGCAAGCTGCCGCTCTTCACCGCGGACACGGATTCCGTTTCCCGCGGTGCGATCGCCGCCCTCGGCTTCAATTACTATGACGTCGGCAAGCAGACCGGCGAGGTGGTCGTGCGGGTCCTCAAGGGCGAAAACCCAGGCGATATCCCGGTCAAAGTCGCGGCCGGCACCGACCTGGTGGTCAACAAGAGTGCTGCCGAGAAAATGGGCGTCAGCCTGCCGGAAAGCGTTGTTTCCCGCGCCACCCGCGTGATCGAGTAACGGTTTCGGCGTTGCTGCCGCCCCGCGCCTGAGGGACGGTTCGCATAAAGAGGAATGAGGTTCCGCGGCGCCGCGGAACTGAGAGAGAGGACTAGCGGCGTTGAGTCAAATCGCTTTCTGGGGAGCCGTGGAGCTCGGGCTCGTCTATGCCTTCATCGCCGTCGGGGTCTTTCTTGCCTTCCGGGTGCTCGACTTTCCCGACCTGACCGTCGACGGCTCGTTCCCGCTCGGCGCGGCGGTGACGGCGGTGCTGATCATCGCCGGCGTCAATCCGTGGCTCGCCGTGGCCGTCGCCATGGTCGCCGGGGCTGCCGCGGGCCTCGTCACGGCGCTCCTCAACGTGCGCTTCCGCATTCTCAACCTGCTTGCCTCGATCCTGACCATGATCGGGCTCTTCTCCGTCAATCTTCGCGTCATGGGCAGGCCGAATGTCGCGCTGATCAATGCCGACACCATGCTCTCCCCCTTCTACGGCCTGGGCCTTAGGGACTTTTACGTGCGGCCGTTCTTCGTCGGCATGCTGGTCGTCGTCGCCGTCGTCCTCGTCTGGCGCTTCCTCGAAAGCGATGCGGGCCTGGCGATGCGGGCGACCGGCGCCAATGCCCGCATGGCGCGGGCGCAAGGGGTGGATACCAGCCGGCAGATCTATCTCGGCATGGCGCTTTCCAACGCGCTCGTCGCTTTGGGCGGCGCGCTCTTCGCCCAGACAAACGGCTTTGCCGACGTGACCTCCGGCGTCGGCACCATCGTCGTCGGGCTCGCGGCGGTGATCATCGGCGAGACCCTGCTCGGCGCCCGCGGCATTCTGATCGCCCTCGTCGGCTGCGTCTTCGGCTCGATCCTCTACCGCATCGCCATCCAGCTCGCGCTTTCGAGCGATGTGCTCGGTCTCAGGGCTTCCGACCTCAATTTCGTCACCGCCGCTCTCGTCACCGTGGCCCTCATCTTGCCCCGTCTCCGCCGCGGAGGTGTCGCATGATCAATTTCAGAGACATCCAGGTGGTGTTCGGCAAGGGAACGCCGCTTGAGAAGCAGGCGCTGAACGGCGTCAGCCTGACGATCGACGAAGGCTCCTTCGTCACCGTGATCGGCTCGAACGGCGCCGGCAAGTCGACGCTGCTCGGCGTGCTTGCGGGCGATGTGATACCGAGCGCCGGTCAGGTGATGATCGGCGACACGGACGTGACCCGCAAGGGAACGGCGGCGCGCGCCGGCCTCGTCGCCCGCGTCTTCCAGGACCCGCTCGCCGGCAGCTGCGGCGCGCTGTCGATCGAGGAGAACCTCGCGCTTGCCGCCCGGCGCGGTCAACGCCGCGGACTGACGCCGGCGCTCGGGGTCAAGCGGCGCGAGCATTTCCGCCAGCGCATCGCCGAGCTCGGCCTCGGGCTCGAGGATCGGATGGGCGACCGCATGGACCTGCTTTCCGGCGGTCAGCGGCAGGCCGTCTCGCTGGTGATGGCGACGCTCGCCGGCTCGAAGGTGCTGCTGCTCGACGAGCACACCGCCGCGCTCGACCCGGGCATGGCCGAATTCATCATGAACCTCACACAGAAGTTCGTCACCGAACGCAAGCTGACGACGCTGATGGTCACCCATTCGATGCGCCAGGCGCTCGATTTCGGCCATCGCACGATCATGCTGCACGCCGGCGAGATCGTGCTCGACGTCTCAGGCGACAGCCGCAAGACGCTGCAGGTGGAGGATCTCATCGCCATGTTCCGCCGCATCCGCGGCCAGACGCTCGACGACGACGCGCTGCTGATCGGGTGAGTATCGCTGACTTGTAGGTTCCGCCGCTTGCCCCTCATCTGCCTGCCGGCATCTTCTCCCCGTAATGACGGGGAGAAGAGGCAAGCGGCGAGGCCCCGCGTCCCTCTCCCCTAGAAGTCGAGCCGACATTTAAGATTGCGGGTCGAGCGCCGACGCCGCGGCACGCTCTCTTCTCCCCGCGAGCGGGGAGAAGATGCCGCTAGGCAGATGAGGGGCGAAACGACCGCCGAGCGAAGCGTTCACCGCGCCTGCGTCAGGAAGATCTTCACCGCGAAAATCGAAAAGACGCCCGCGAAGCTGTAGTCGATCGCCCGCATCACCCGCTTGTTGCGCTGCAGCCAGGCGGCAAGCCAGTCGGCGGCGAGCACCACGAGCGCGTTGACCGGCATGCCGATGACAATGAAGAAGAAGCCGAGGAACAGGAGCTTGCCGGTCACCGACGGATCGTCGGCGCTGACGAATTGCGGCAGGAACGTCATGAAGAAGATCACGACCTTGGGGTTCAGGATGTTGACCGAAAAGCCGGTCGCGATGTTCGAAAGCGCGGTGCCCTTCGCTTCCGTGACCTTTGTCACCGACAGGCTGGATCCATAGCGGATCGCCTGGATAGCCAGCCACAGGAGATAGGCAGCACCGCCGGTCTTCAAGACCAGGAAGGCCGTCGGCGAGGCGGTGATCAGCGCCGAGATGCCGAAGGCGACGAGCAGCGTGTGGACGACGATACCGAGGCCGGTGCCGAGCACGACGAAAAGCGCCGCCTTCTTGCCCTGCGCCAGCGCGCGACTGATCGAGAGCGTCATATCAGGCCCCGGCGTTGCCGCGAGAAGCAGGCTGGCGGCGGCAAAGGCGATGAGGGTCGGAAGGCTGGGCACGAAATCCATGGCTAGTCCTCGGGCGGATGATCTTTGCTGCTACCGCAGGATATGCGCTTTTACCAGCAGATTCGTCTGAATGCCGTTGGTTCCGCTTGTATCGCTTCGAGTTCTGGCTAAAGTGCCGCAGATTTTGCATGGGCAGCACCGCCCTTAAAAGCAGACGGACAGACATCATGACATCGCACAAAGACGTGAAAAAGGTCGTTCTCGCCTATTCCGGCGGTCTCGACACCTCGATCATTCTCAAATGGCTGCAGACGGAGCTCGGCGCCGAAGTGGTGACCTTCACCGCCGACCTCGGCCAGGGCGAGGAACTGGAGCCGGCGCGCAAGAAGGCCGAGATGCTCGGCATCAAGGAGATCTATGTCGAGGACGTCCGTGAGGAATTCGTGAAGGACTTCGTCTTCCCGATGTTCCGCGCCAATGCGGTTTATGAAGGCGTCTACCTGCTCGGCACCTCGATCGCCCGTCCGCTGATCTCCAAGCACCTGATCGACATCGCCAGGAAGACCGGTGCCGACGCGATCGCCCACGGCGCGACCGGCAAGGGCAACGACCAGGTCCGTTTCGAACTGTCGGCATATGCGCTGAACCCGGACATCAAGATCATCGCTCCCTGGCGCGACTGGTCCTTCAAGAGCCGCACGGAACTGCTCGAATTCGCCGAGAAGCACCAGATCCCGGTCGCGAAGGACAAGAAAGGCGAGGCGCCCTTCTCCGTCGACGCCAACCTGCTGCACTCCTCCTCGGAAGGCAAGGTTCTGGAAGACCCGGCCCAGGCGGCGCCGGAATATGTGCATATGCGCACGATTTCGCCCGAGGCCGCCCCTGATCAGCCGACCATCATCAAGGTCGGTTTCGAGCGCGGCGACGCGGTCTCGATCGACGGCGTGCGGATGTCGCCGGCAACGCTTCTCGCCAAGCTCAACGAATATGGCCGCGACAACGGCATCGGCCGCATCGATCTCGTCGAGAACCGCTTCGTCGGCATGAAGTCGCGCGGGGTCTATGAAACGCCTGGCGGCACGATCCTGCTCGCCGCCCACCGCGCGATCGAGAGCATCACCCTCGACCGCGGCGCCGCGCATTTGAAAGACGAGCTGATGCCGCGCTATGCGGAACTCATCTATTACGGCTTCTGGTTCTCGCCGGAACGCGAGATGCTGCAGGCGGCGATCGACAAAAGCCAGGAGCACGTGGAAGGCGAAGTGACGCTGAAGCTCTACAAGGGCAACGTCATGGTTATCGGTCGCGAAAGCCCGAAATCGCTCTATTCCGACAAGCTCGTCACCTTCGAGGACGACCAAGGCGCCTATGACCAGAAGGATGCCGCCGGCTTCATCAAGCTCAATGCGCTGCGCCTGCGCACGCTCGCCGCGCGCAACCGTTAGCGCATCGGCCCGAAAATCGGACCCGATTTTCGGAAAGCTCGATGTGCAGATTCAAAGAAGGACGCACGGCGCTGTAAGATCGGCAGGAATTTGGGAGAGGGCCGCAGCGGAGCAATCCGCCGCGGCTCTTTGTTTGGCGCCTATTCTGCCGCGCCCCGCAGCGGCTCTTCGGCAAGCTCTGGCGCCGCCAGAGGCCTCAGGCGAACGGCCCTGCGATACCAAAGATAGCTGGCTATAGAGAGCAGCCCGAGGCTCGGAATGATCGTTCCGAGCGCCAGCACCGGCGCGCCGATGAGAGCGGCGAGCGCTCCGCCAACGAGCCCCGCCCCCATCTGGATAAAGCCCATCATCGCCGATGCAGTGCCGGCTATATGCGGGAAAGGCGCCATCGCCGCCGTCATCATGTAGGGCATGACGTAGGCGATGCCGAAGGCATAGAAGCCGATCGGCACCATGACCGAGAAAAAGCTCGGCGTGAGCGCGTGCATGGCGAAAGCCAAGCTGAGGCTCGCCGCACCGATGAAGAAGAGTCCGGCGGGGACCAGCGCCTGCGGCGTGAAGCGCCGCATCAGGAGCCGCATGGTGACCGTTCCGGAGAAGAAAAGCCCCGACTGCATCAGCATGCCGATGCCGAATTCGGTCGGCGTCAGGCCGACTTCGCCGATCAGCACGAAGGGCAGCATCGTCGCCCAGGCGTAGAGTGCGCCGACCGCTCCGCCGATCACCAGCGTCGAGGAGATGAAGCGACTGTCCGTCATCAGTTCGCGGTAGGCCGCCAGGATCGGCCGCAGGCGACCTTTGTCGCGGTCTGGCGTCGCCGTTTCAGCCATGAAGAACTGCACGATGAGACAGGCCATCAGCGCGAAGCCAACCATCAGCAAGAAGATCGACTGCCAGCCGAAGAGCCCGAGCGCGATACCGCCGAGCGTCGGCGAGACGGCAGGCCCGAGCGCGAGCATCATGCCGATCATGTTCATGATGCGGGCAGCCGTGGTTCCGGTGAACTGGTCGCGAACGATCGCGCGCGCCACCGTCATGCCGACGGAGGCGCCGATCCCCTGCACGAGCCTGCCTGCAAGCAGCACCGCGACCGTCGGGGCAAAAGCCGCCATCAGGCTGCCGGCGAGATAGATCGCCATGAAGATCAAGGTCGCCCGGCGCCGGCCGATGACGTCGGAAAGCGTGCCGGAAACGAGCTGGGCGAAGGCGAAGCCGCCGAAATAGAGCGCCAGCGTCATCTTGATGGCCGCTTCGCTCGAGGAAAAGGCGCGGACGAGCTCCGGCATTGCCGGCGTATATAGCGCCATCGAAACGGGACCGAGCGCCACGAGGAAGGCGCCGATGATGCTCGTGCGCCGCTCGCTCATCCTGAGGGTCACGTCGTAAACTCCTGTCCCTTTTGGGGAGGACATTGGGGGTTACGGCGAAAGCGTCCCGCCCTTTGGTTTTGCCGCATTTGTGCGACGTTAGGTGGTTCCACCTGATTGCAAAATGCTCTAACCGCCCAGATGCTCCACGCTCGCCTCGATTCGCTCCATGTCGTCGTCGGACAGGCCGAAATGGTGGCCGATCTCATGGATCAGCACATGGGTGATGATATCGCCGAGCGTTTCCTCGTTCTCCGCCCAATAGTCGAGGATCGGCCGGCGGTAGAGGGTGATCCGGTTCGGGAACTCCCCCGTCTCCATGGTGAAACGTTCGCCGATGCCGCGGCCTTCGAAGAGGCCGAGCAGGTCGAAAGGCGTCTCGAGCGCCATGTCTTCGAAGACATCGTCGCTGGGGAAATCTGTAACTTCGATGGTGAGGTCCGTCGTCAGCTTGCGAAATTCCTCCGGCAGATGGCTGTAGGCTTCAAGCGCAAGCTGTTCGAATGTCGTAAGCGTCGGTGCGTGGCGTTCCCGCCAATCTTCGGTCTGGTCAATGCGGGCCATGGGCACTCCTTGTCGCCCTCATATAGCGGTTTCGCCTTTATTTTTCGAGTGTTGAATTCCCTCACCGCTAGTCAAGGAATAAATTCTTATAACATGACTATTGACTCTTCCGGCCAGCTCTGGAATCCATAAGAACATAACATGAACAAACTACGGGAGTTGACCGTCATGGCTGAAAACGCCGTGCAACGGCAAACCATTCTTTCCCTTCGTGAAACCATAGCACGGATCGAAAACGGTTGCCCTCCCCCCGCCATGCCCACGACCCGGGAGCCCGATCCTGCCGGTTTCCGCCGCGACCGGGAGGGAGCATCGCATCGCAAGGCCCTGCCCCTTGGCATTCCGCCGCTTGACGGGGTCCTGAGAGGCGGACTGCCGCTCCAAGGCCTGACCGAAATCCGCAATGCCGAAACCCGCGATGCGGGGGCGGCTGCCGGTTTCGTCACAGCGCTTGCGGTGCTTTACCAGCAGGAGAGGAAAAGCAAGGGCCATCTAGCCCCGGTCCTGTGGATTAGCCAGGGGCTCGCCGCCCGCGAGGCCGGGCATCCTTATGCGCCCGGCCTCAAATCCTTTGGGCTCGATGCCGAGCACTTCCTCTTCGTCTCCGCGCGTACGGTCAAGGATGCGCTTTGGATCACCGAGACGGCGCTTTCCGTGCCGGTCTTTGCCGCAATCATCCTTGAAATCCGCGGCAATCCCACCTCTCTCGCCTTAAGCGAAAGCCGGCGCCTGCACGTCAAGGCGCGGGCTGGCAAAGTACCGCTTCTCCTCTTCCGCCAGGCAGGCGAGGAGGAGGCAAGCAGTGCCTTCTTCCGCTTCCGGATCAGGCCGGCCCCAACCGGCGAACGTCCCCTCCCCGACGGCTCGGTGCTTTGCGGCAGCATCGGTCATCCCGCCTTTCACCTCCTTGTCGAAAAAAGCAGGTTTCAAGCCTCTGCCGACATTTTTCTCGAATGGAACCCCCATGACCGCCGCTTCTATCCCATCGACGAGCGCCGGAACGCCGCTCTTCAGACAAACGATCAGCCAGAAAATCCTGTCGATCCACTTTCCGCATCTGCCGGCCGATCGCGTGGCGCGCAGCCGCTGGGGCGCCTCCTGGCTTTCGCGCGGGCGTCCTGATCATCCGCCGGTCGTCTTTGCCGCGAAGATCGACAATGCCATGCGCCTCGTCGCGCTCGATGCGCTTGCGGAGCGCATTGGCCTGAAGCGCGGCCAGGGGGCGGCGGAAGCCCGCGCCATGTGTCCGTCGCTTGACATGATCGCCGCCGATCCTGCGGCCGACCAGGCCTTTCTGGAAGCGCTTGCCGACTGGTGCGACCGCTATACGCCGCTCGTCGCGCTCGACGGCAAGGACGGTCTGTTCCTCGACATCACCGGTTGCGCCCATCTCCATGGCGGCGAGAAGGGACTGGTCAGCGATGTGCTCTCGCGGCTCTTTGCCCTTGGGGTCGAGGCGCGGGCGACCGTCTCTTCCTCCGCCGGCCTCTCCTGGGCGGCTGCCCGCTATGGCCATGCCCACGTCATTGCTCCCGAAGAAGCCGATCGGGTGCTGGCGCCGCTGCCGGTTGCGGCGCTTCGCCTGCCTGAGGAAGCGGCCGCCGCCCTCGAGCGCGTCGGGCTAAAGGAAATCGGCGACCTTCTCGAAGCGCCGCGCGCGCCGCTTGCCCGCCGTTTCGGTTCCCTTCTTCTCCTCAGGCTCGACCAGGCGAGGGGCCAGGCGGACGAGCCGCTCTCGCCCCGCCTGCCGGTGCCGAGCTTTTCCGCCGAGCGCCGCCTTGCCGAACCGCTGATCGATGAGGAGCACATTCTCGAACTCACCCGGCATCTCGCCAAGGATGTCCGCTCATCGCTCGAGCGGCAGGGCGAAGGCGGGCGGCTGTTCGAGCTTCTCCTGTTCCGCGTCGATGGGCGGGTGTTCCGTGTCAAAGCGCATGCGGCCGTTGCCTTGAATGACGCGGAGCGGATCGCGGCGCTCTTTCGCGAGCGTCTGCAGGCTGTCCATGACGATCTCGATGCCGGATACGGCTTCGAAATCCTCCGGCTTGCCGTCCTCAGGAGCGAAAGGCTCGATCCCGCCCAGCAGGATTTTTCCGGCGTTCCCGACGAAAGTCAGCCGCTTGCCGCCTTCGTCGACAAGGTTTCCGCCCGCTTCGGGCCGGATTGCCTGATGCAGGCGGCCTTTGCCGAAAGCCACCTGCCGGAGCGGGCGGGCGGATTTGTCCCCTTGCGGAATATCGCGGCCGTCATGGATGCTCCTGCGGAAGGCAAGACTTTTCCGGAAAACCGCCCCTTGCGGATTTTTGCCCATCCCGAACCGGTGGAGGCGACGGCCGAGGTGCCGGAAGGGGCTCCGCGCAGCTTCAACTGGCGCAAGACCCGCTACCGCGTTACCCGTGCCGAGGGGCCGGATCGCATTGCCGCCGAATGGTGGGTCGACGGGGAAGACCATCCGACTCGCGACTATTTCCGGGTCGAGGATCAGGAAGGCCGGCGCTTCTGGCTGTTTCGCGAAGGCCTTTACGAAAGGGAAGTCACCTCAGCCCGCTGGTTCATGCATGGAGTTTTTGCATGAACGTGGAGCCCACCTTCTATGAGCTTGGCGCGCGAACGAACTTCTCCTTCCTCGAAGGGGCGGCGCCGGCCGAGGAGATGATCGTCTTTGCCAAGAAGGTCGGGCTTTCAGGTCTGGGCATTGCCGACCGCAACAGCGTGGCCGGAGTGGTCAGGGCCCATGCCAAGGCGAAAATGGAAAACTATCCCTTCCGGCCGGGCGCCCGGCTCGTTTTTGCCGACGGCACGCCGGATATCCTCGCCTATCCCAGGAACCGGTGGGGCTGGGGACATCTCTGTCGCCTGCTCAGCGCCGGGAACCTGCGTTCGAAGAAGGGCGACTGCACGCTCTATCTTGCCGATCTCCTCGAATGGCAGGAGGACCTTCTCCTGATCGTCCTGCCCGGCAATGCGCGGCCGGAGCCGCAGTCTTTGGAGGCACTTCTTAAAAAATTGCAGGAGCCCGCGGGCAGTCGGCTCCATCTCGGCCTGACGCCGCGCTATGACGGCTTCGACCGGCATGATTTCGCCGTTCTGGCCGCAATCGCCCGTAAGCTCGATGTCCAGCTCATCGCCACCAATGACGCGCTCTACCACGATCCGCGTTACCGGCCGCTTGCCGATGTCGTGACTGCCATACGCGAGCATGTGACGATCGCCAGCGCCGGCTTCCTCATCCAGAAGAATGCCGAAAGGCATCTGAAGGGGCCCAGGGAAATGACGCGGCTTTTCAGCGATTACCCCGAGGCGATCGCCAATACGAGCCGGTTTTTCCAGCGGCTCTCCTTCAGCCTCGACGAGCTCAGCCACCAATATCCGGATGAGAATGCTACGGGCGAGACCCCGGCCGAAAGCTTGCGAAGACTCGTCGCGGAAGGTGCGGTGGAACGCTATCCCGAGGGTGTGCCGGAAAAGGTGAAGCGCCAGATCGACTACGAGCTCGAGCTCATCCACGAGAAGAAATACGAGCCCTATTTCCTGACCGTGCATAAGCTGGTGAAGTTTGCCCGCAGCGAGAACATTCTCTGCCAGGGGCGAGGGTCGGCGGCCAATTCCTCGGTCTGCTTCTGCCTCGGCATCACCGATGTCGATCCGCAGAAGTTCACGCTGCTCTTCGACCGCTTCCTGTCGAAGGACCGCGACGAGCCGCCGGACATCGATGTCGATTTCGAGCATGAGCGGCGCGAAGAAGTCATCCAATATATTTACAGGACCTATGGCAGAGAGCATGCGGGGCTTACCGCCGCGGTGATCAGCTATCGCTCGCGCTCGGCCGGACGCGAGGTCGCCAAGGCTTTCGGTCTTTCGGAAGACGTACAATCGGCGCTCGTGAGCTCCATCTGGGGCTGGGGAACCTCGCCCTTCACCGAAGAGCAGGCCAAGGGGGCAGGCCTCGACATGGCCGATCCGCTGACGCGGCGCGTCCTTGCCTATGCAAGCCTGCTCATGAACTTTCCGCGCCATCTCTCGCAGCATGTCGGCGGCTTCGTCATCACCCGCGACCGTCTCGACGAGGTCGTGCCGATCATGAACACGGCCATGCCCGACCGTTACATGATCGAATGGGACAAGGACGATCTCGATCAGTTGAAGATCCTCAAGGTCGACGTGCTGGCGCTCGGCATGCTGACCTGCCTCGCCAAGGCCTTCAGGCTTCTGGAAGCGCATTACGGCGAGCCGAAAATTTTGGCCGATCTCTACCAGGACCAGAAGCCGGCCGTTTACGACATGATCTGCCGGGCCGACACGGTCGGGGTCTTCCAGATCGAAAGCCGCGCGCAGATGAGCATGCTGCCACGCCTCAGACCGCGGGAGATGTACGATCTGGTGATCGAAGTCGCGATCGTCCGCCCCGGACCGATCCAGGGCGACATGGTGCATCCCTATCTGAAGCGGCGCGAGGCTGAGCGCCGGGGCGAGCCGGTCGAATATCCGAGCCCGGAATTGAAGGCGGTTCTGAAAAGGACGCTGGGCGTGCCTTTGTTCCAGGAACAGGCGATGCAGATCGCGATCACCGCCGCCGGTTTCTCACCGAGCGAAGCCGATCGCCTGCGCCGCGCCATGGCGACCTTCAAGCGGACGGGCACGATCCACACCTTCGAGCGGAAGATGATCGATGGCATGGTCAAGAACGGCTACGACCCGGAATTCGCCGAGCGCTGTTTCAACCAGATCAAGGGCTTCGGCGAATACGGCTTTCCCGAAAGCCATGCCGCCTCCTTCGCCTCCCTCGTCTATGCCTCGTCCTGGTTCAAGGCTTACTATCCGGATATCTTCTGCGCCGCGCTTTTGAATTCGCAGCCGATGGGCTTCTATGCGCCCGCCCAGCTCGTGCGCGATGCCCGCGAGCACGCGGTCAAGGTGCTGCCGGTCGATATCAATCATTCGGATTGGAACGCCCTGCTCGAGGGCGAGGACATGTTCGAAAGGAATGCGATCGACCCGCGTCATGCGCAAATGCGGGACGTCATCAAATCACGGAAGGCCGTCCGGCTGGGCTTCCGGCTGGTCAAGGGGCTGAGCCGAACGGACATGGAGGCGCTGGTTGCCCGCCGCGGCGAGGGATATCGCTCCGTCCACGATCTCTGGATCCGCTCCGGCTTGACCCGGTCCGTCCTGGAGCGCCTGGCGGATGCAGATGCCTTCCGCTCGATCGGGCTCGACCGGAGGGCGGCCCTCTGGGCGGTGAAGGCGCTCAACGAAGCCTCCGCGGTCGAGCGGCTGCCGCTTTTCGATGGGGCAGGCTCCGAGGACCTGCAGGTCGAACCCGCAGTTACCCTGCCAGAGATGCTCGCGGGCGAACATGTCATCCATGACTATCGAACCCTGACGCTCTCGCTCAAGGCCCATCCGGTCTCCTTCATGAGGCAGGATTTTGCGCGCATGGGCATTACTTGCAACCGCGATCTGGCGAAAACGCCGCCGGGAAGACGGGTAACGGTGGCAGGCGTCGTGCTCGTCCGCCAGCGCCCGGGCTCGGCCAATGGCGTCATCTTCATGACGATCGAGGACGAGACCGGCGTTTCCAACATCATCGTCTGGGAAAAGACGTTCCGGAAATATCGGCCTGAGGTCATGGGATCGCGCCTCGTGAAGGTGCGCGGCCGCCTGCAGAGCGAAAGCGGAGTCATCCATGTCGTTGCCGAATATATCGAGGACATGACGCCGATGCTCGGCCTGCTGCGGAAGGATGCGCGGCGATTCGGCACGAGCGATCGGGCGGAC
>JAPSJG010000458.1 GCA_031178305.1 Sinorhizobium sp. | reverse complement strand
AATTTCCTCTTGGCAGCGCTCGGCATGGCCTATACCGGCTGGATCGCCTATCTGATCATAGGCTTCATCGGTGCCTGCCTGCTGATTGCGGCGGGGCGGGCCGTCAGAGGCTAGCAGTTCATTCGCCATTCGCTTGCGGTCAGGCTGCCATGCAAATGGCGGCCTGACTTTTTGCATGCAGCTCGTTATATAAACGACACGGTGCGAACGGCCCGGCCGCTTGCTCGATACGATGAAGGAAGACAGATGGTAACGGTTTTCGACGCAGTCTCGGATCGGGCTGAGCGAGTTCGGCACCCCGAAAAGGCGCACAGGCCGGACACGGAAGTCCTGCGCAAGCCGGACTGGATCCGCGTAAAAGCGCCAACCTCCAAGGGTTACATGGAGACGCGCTCGATCGTGAAGGGCAACAAGCTCGTGACCGTCTGCGAAGAGGCCGGCTGCCCCAACATCGGCGAATGCTGGGACAAGAAGCACGCCACCTTCATGATCATGGGCGAGATCTGTACGCGCGCCTGCGCCTTCTGCAATGTCGCGACCGGCAAGCCGAACGCGCTCGATCCGGAGGAACCGGCCAATGTCGGGAAAGCGGTCAAGCAGATGGGCCTGAGCCACGTCGTCATCACCTCGGTCGATCGCGACGACCTCGACGACGGTGGCGCGGAGCATTTCGAGAATGTGATCTTCGCGATCCGCGAGGCGTCGCCCACGACGACCATCGAAATCCTGACGCCCGACTTCCTGAGGAAGCCCGGCGCGCTGGAGCGGGTCGTCGCCGCCAAGCCCGATGTCTTCAACCACAATCTCGAAACCGTCGCCTCCAACTATCTGACCGTGCGGCCGGGCGCGCGCTACTTCCATTCGATCCGGCTCCTGCAGCGGGTAAAGGAACTCGACGCGTCGATGTTCACCAAGTCCGGCATCATGGTCGGCCTCGGCGAGGAGCGGAACGAGGTGCTGCAGCTGATGGACGATCTGCGCACCGCCGACGTCGATTTCCTCACGATCGGCCAATATCTCCAGCCGACCCGCAAGCACCACAAGGTCGAGCGCTTCGTGACGCCCGAAGAGTTCAAGTCTTACGAGACGGTTGCCTATACCAAGGGCTTCCTGATGGTCTCGTCGAGCCCGCTCACCCGCTCATCGCACCACGCCGGCGAGGATTTCGCCCGGCTGAAGGCGGCGCGGGAGAAGAAACTGGCGGCGGAGTAGTTTGGCATTCACGATATCCGCCTTCCCACTCGGCGACTGGTCGCTTGCTGAATCAAGCATGAGATTGTAAGTCGCAACCTCCGGATGAGATCCATCGAGGGAGGATTCGATGCAATCTGCCGAGGTTGGCGCCTGCTGGGAGGCGAATGCCGAGAACTGGACGAAGTTCTCGCGCGCTGGCTACGACGTCTATCGCGACGCGCTGAATACCCCCGCTTTCCTCGACATGCTTCCGTCCGTTAGCGGATTGCGCGGGCTCGATCTCGGCTGCGGCGAAGGGACCAACACCCGCGGCCTGGCCGAGTGCGAGGCGCGGATGACTGCTATTGATATCGCACCGACCTTCATCCGCCATGCTCGGGAACAGGAGGCGGATGACCCTCGTGGCATCGACTATCTGCTTGGCGATGGAGGAGATCTGCCCTTCGAAGACGGTGAGTTCGATTTCGTGACCGCCTTCATGTCATTGATGGACATGCCCGACCAGGGTCGTGTCCTGCAGGAGGTGCGCCGAGTGCTCCGCGATGGCGGCTTCTTTCAGTTTTCCATCCTCCACCCCTGTTTCGTGCCGCCGCATCGCAAGACCATTCGGGACGAGAATGGGAATTGCCGCGGCGTGGAAGTCGCGGGCTATTTCGATGAGACCGACGGACGTGTCGAATCCTGGCTGTTTTCGTCGATTCCGGACGACGAGCGCGAGAATGTCGCTCCGTTTCGCGTCCCGCGTTTTCATCGGACGCTCAGCACCTGGACGGCAATGATCATTGCGTCGGGTTTCGTCATGGAGGAGCTGCGTGAACCGATGGCATCCGTGGAGACGGCTCGACGACATCCGATGGTGGCCGACACGCGTGTGGTGCCGATATTTCTTCACCTTCGCTTGCGAAAACCGGTACCTGATGGTCGATGAACCAGCAGCAGCAGCCCATAGTTCACTTCAAGGAATAGAGGTATGCGGCCACGTCGCGGGCTTCGGCCGCGGAGATGCCGGTCTCCGGCATAGCCGTTTGCGGATCGACCTGGTGTGGGTGCTCTATCCAGCGGATGAGGTTTTCGGGTGAGTTGGGGAGAACGCCAGCGATGTAGACGCGATCGCCGATGCCGCCAAGCGGAGGGCCGACGCGCGTGTCGGCCCCCGGCACGCCGGGAATGACATGGCAGCCGCGGCAGCCGTAGCGCGTCATCAGTGAAGGGCCCTCCGCCGGATTGCCGCCGGTGAGAGCAATCGCCGCTGACCGGCGTTCCGAGGTAGCCTTCCAGCGGTAGCCGCCATAGACCAGGCTTGCCAGTATCGCCGTCGCGACCGGGGCGACGAATAGCAGCCTGCGAGTGCGGGTATCAGCGCAGAGGGAAGCCACGGCGATTTTCCTCGTCCAGGGAAGCGCTGGATCCACCGATCCAGAGGGCGGCAAGGGCAAGGGCTGCCACAAGATAGGCCATGCCGGCCGGCACCCACATGACCAGGCCGGCAAGTTGCTGATCCTCAAGGGGCGAAAGACCCCATTTTGCGGCGGCAAGGCTTTGTGTGGGATAGAGCGGCGTGCGCGAGAGGGAGAGCAGGATGCCAAGGAAACCGGAATGAAGCGTAGTCGCAAAAAGACAGAAGATGGACACGCCGTACGACTCCCGTCCGCCCCCGAAGAGCAGTGCCCACCAGAACAGGAGAGCGGCAAAAAGGAAGCTGAGGTGCTGTAACCAATGCACCGGTTGCTCGAGCAATGCGGCCTCGTATAGGCCAGGCGCGTGCCAGAGCCACAGGGTTACTGCATGGAGCACAGTCGCGGAGAACGGACTGGCGGCCTTGCGGAAAGGCGTCAGAACAATGCTGCTTCTGAGAGCCCGGCCGGCGGTCAGCCGAGCCCGGCGGGGCAGCGCCCACAAGAGGGGCGCGAGCGGTCGCGACAGGACCAGGAGCGGCGCAGCGACCACAACGAGGATTTCGTGTTCGATCATGTGGGCGATGAATAGCTCCGTCGCGAGCCTTTCCAGTGGCGAGACCACCGCGACCGCCAAGGAAAGCCATCCGGCGGCAAAGCATGCGGCCCGTCCTAGATGGATGGTTCTACCCAGTCCCGATGCCGCCCAGAGTCGAGACAAACCAACGCCATAGGCCAGAGCCGTCAGGGCAAGCGGCAGCGCCGCAAAGAAAAAAGCCCAGGAGGCCTCG
>JAPSJG010000033.1 GCA_031178305.1 Sinorhizobium sp. | reverse complement strand
CTGACCAGCCTCATGAACCCCAAGGCCTATCTCTTCATGCTGGCGGTCTATCCGCAATTCCTGAAACCGCAGTTCGGCGCCGTCTGGTGCCAGGCTGCCGTGATGATGGTGCTGATCTCAGCGACGCAGCTGGCCGTCTATGGAGGACTGGCGCTCGCCGCCGGCCGCGGTCGCGACCTGCTTGTCGGCAGCCCAGGCGTCACGGTGGCGATCGGCAAGGCCGCAGGTTTTGTCCTTGTGCTGATCGCGGTCCTGACTGTTTGGCAGGGTTGGAGCGGCGCGATGTGAGCCGCAACTGAGGAATAACATGACGCATCGTTCATGTTACTTGTTCCGTAGGCAGCATGAGAGGTGTTGCCGCTGAATTGTGCTGAAATGACAAGCACTTCAAGAAAATGTTACTTCCGTCAAAAGGCTGAAATGCCATCATGCCGGCGCCTTTAACACGAAGCCGCACAAGCGGATTCGCATGACCGGAGATAATGATGAAGATAAGAGCTTTTGCGCTTGCAGCCGTCCTCGTGGGGCTGGGTGTGACCGCCGTCACCGCTGCGGACGAGCCGCAGGCGGTTCGTCAGCAGCTGATGAAGAAGGTCGGGCAGGCCGCCGGCGCGCTCAGCGGGATAGCCAAGGGTGAAAAGCCGTATGACGCGGAGATCGTCAAGGTATCGCTGACGACGATCAGTGAGACCGTGAAGGTCTTCCCGAATCATTTCCCCGAAGGTTCGGAAACCGGCATGGAGACCGAAGCAAGCCCGAAGATTTGGGAAGACATGGAGGACTTCAAGGCAAAGGCCGCCAAGCTCGGCAGCGATGCCGACAAATTCCTGGCCGAACTGCCGGCAGACCAGGCAGGCGTTGGCGCAGCGCTCGGCGTTCTCGGCAAGGACTGTGGCAGCTGTCACGAGAGCTATCGCCTAAAGAAGGACTGAAGGCCGGTTTCTCTGCTTGGAGTGCGTCGATTCGGCCGGCGCATTCCTTCCTGCGTTATAGCGCGGGATGGGGAAAAGTGTGGGCGGTTTTCCGCCCGCACCCGCCAATTTCCGATAGCCCCGAGGAGAGATCATGAGGCGGCGCACAAGTAGGCTTCTGGCCGGTCTGCTCCTGCTGGTTCTCGTCGGCGCCGGCGCCCTGTGGTGGCTGACAAAGCCGCGACCATGGGATGAGGCGCATTGGCAGGGACTGGGTCAACCGGATCTCGCCAATGGCGAGGTGCTCTTCTGGGCCGGCGGTTGCACGAGCTGCCACGCTGCTCGTGGGGCCGAGGACGATCGGAGGCTCGTGCTATCGGGCGGGCGCGTGCTGAAAAGCCCCTTCGGGACGTTCTATCCTCCGAACATCTCGCCGGACGACACGGCGGGGATTGGCGGCTGGACGCTGGCGGAGTTCGGCAACGCCATGACGCGCGGCGTTGGCAGGGAAAGTGAGCATCTCTATCCATCCTTTCCCTACGGCTCCTATGCCCGCATGACCGCCAAGGACATCAACGATCTCTGGGGTTTCCTGCAAACTCTGCCGAAGAGCGGCAATGTGGCGCCGCCGCACGATCTGGCCTTCCCCTACGACATCCGCATGGCACTCGGCGGCTGGAAGTTCCTGTACTTCTCCGACCGACCCCGGGTTGCGCTCGATAGGGCCGATCCCAAGCTTGCCCGCGGGCAATATCTCGTGGAAGGGCCCGGCCATTGCGGCGAGTGTCACACGCCGCGCAATGCGCTTGGCGGCTTCGAGCCGGGCAGGTGGCTCGCCGGCGCGCCGAACCCCGAAGGGGAGGGCCGCATACCCGACATCACGCCGGCTTCGAAGAGCATCGGCAGCTGGAGCGAGTCCGACATCGCCTCCTATCTGGAAACCGGTTTCACGCCGGATTTCGACACGGTCGGCGGCTCGATGGTTGAAGTGCAGAAGAACATGGCGAAGCTTCCCGCCTCCGACCGCGAGGCGATCGCCGCTTATCTGAAGGCCCTGCCGCAATAACGCGCGATGCGCTCGCATGCGGTTGTACCGCCGCTCCAACATTGTTGCGACGTCAAAAAATCCTTTTATTGAGGCAGCACTTAGCGGAGCCGATGCTCCTTGGCATAGGTCCCGAGATAGGCGTCGAGCGCCTCGGATCCGAGGCCGAGGGCGCGAAAGATTTCGGCCGCAAAGCTGACCGGCGCGGTGCCGGCGGCGGTCACTAACCGGCCGCTGCGAACCGCTTGTGGCTGGTAACGGTAGTGGCTCTGGCCATGATAGCCGGGAACCGCCGCAAGGCTTTCGGCCGAGTTTCCGGTATGATCGATCCGATCCAGGACCCCGCTTGCCGCAAGCGCCCGCGTGGCGCCGCAGATCGCGGCGACGACACGGTCTGCCGTATGGAACGCACGGATTGTATGCGACAGATCGGGCGCCGCGGCGGTTTCCCAGATATTGCCGCCGCAGAGCACGAGCCCGTCGAACTCCGCCGGCGCAAGCGTCTTTGCCGGCAGGTGCGGCGTGATGTGCAGGCCGCCCATGGAGGTGACCACCGTGCCTCCGGGTGAAGCGACCAGGAGTTCGACGCCGAGTTCTGCGCGCGCCGTCGCCATCAACAGCGCGCATTCCCAGTCGGCGAAGCCTTCCGTCAGCGCGATCGCAAGCCGCATCCCGTTCTCCTCGTCAGCCAAGCTTCTGCATATAGCGCATTCCGGTCACCGGGCGAGGAACGAAGCGCTCCGATTCATAGAAACGATGAGCTTGGAAATTGCCGGTTGCGGCGCTGACCGTGAGGTAGTCGCATCCTGCCATCTTCGCCTGCTCCCGCGCCCTGGCGACGAGGTGCCGGCCGATGCCGGTGCCGCGATGGCCGGGGCGCACGAAAAGGTGATGCAGTTCCATGCCGCGCGCGCCCTCGGCCGCCCGGTATTGCGGAATTAGGATCGCGTAGCCGATCAACTGACAGCCGGCTTCCGCCACGAGGGCGGTGATCCAGGGCATGCGGCCGAAGAGGTCGCGCTCGAGCTGTTCATTTGTGATCGGGGCGGCGTCGCCGTGTTGGGCGGAAAGCTCGACGATCATTTCGCGCAGTTCGGCAAGATCGCGCGGTTTCGCGCAACGGATCGTCACCATAGGCGCTCTGGCCGACGGCACAGAATGAAGGTCAGGGATGGCGGTCTGCAACATTCTCGGCTCCTTGTGGCTCTGCCGCCATCAGGTGCCGTGAAAAACAAAAGCCGCCTGATGGCGGCCTTGTTGAATATGATCAGCAGGCCGCTCCTATCGGAACAGCCAAAAATACGCGCGGCAAATGGGTGCATTCTTGATCATGCGCGTAGATTCTCCATTTCCCGGATTTTGTCAACGCAGATTCTTTTCGGCGCTCAATGCTCGCTTTCGCACAGCGAATGGTCGGCGAGCGCGCGGATGACGTGACAATCGCCGATCATATGATCGCCATGGCAGGCGACGATGCGCTCCAAATCGTGCTCCAGCTTCCTCAGCCGCGCGATCTTCTCCCTTACGCCGGCGAGATGCTCGCTCGCGATGCGGTCCGCCTCGCCGCAAGGATGCTCCGGATGTTCGCTCAAAGCCAGAAGATCGCCGATCGCGTCTATCGAAAGACCGAGTTCGCGGGCATGGCGAATGAAGGCGAGCCGCTCGAGTTCGCGCCTCTCGTAAAGCCTCTGGTTGCCTTTCGACCGTTCCGGCGCGGCGAGCAGCCCCATCTGCTCGTAATAGCGGATCGTCGGGATCTTGACGCCCGTCCGCTTCGAAAGGTCACCGATCGAATACATACGCGCCTCCATAGCTATTATAGTTGCTGGAGGTTTATATGGGCGCCACCTCCGCATTCGACAATGCGCGACCGCGGTCCGTAGTGTGGGGGCTTGCCCCCCTCACCCTAGCCCTCTCCCCGCAAGCGCGGAGAGGGGACTGGGATCCTGCCGCGAGTCTCCTTCGCCCCGCTAGCGGGAAGAAGGTCGCGGCAGCGGGGGGCTGGCTAGCTGTGGAGCCAAATCGAGCACGTTTTCTTTACTCCAGGTCTAAACCAAGACCTAAGTCCCGCAGAAGGTCTGCAGCACTTCTTCGCCCGGCTTCGGCGGTTCCGCATAGGCGGCCTGTTGCGGCTGGTCCTCGTAGGGCTTCGCCGTCACGGCGAGGAGAGCCTCAAAGAGCGAGAAGTCCGCATCGGTTGTCGCCGCCTCGATCGCCTGTTCCACCCGGTGATTGCGCGGAATGAAGGCCGGATTGACGGCGCGCATGGCGGCGGCACGCTCGCCCGGCGTTAGCGTTTCGGCCTCGAGCCGGCGGCGCCAGTCCTGAAGCCAGGGCGAAAGCGCCCCCGATCCTTCGAACAGGGTGGCAAGTTGCGTGTCCGCCCGATCGTCCTCTGCCGAGTCTGCAAGGCGCCGGAAGGTGAGGGTGAAGTCCGCATTGCCCTTGTGCATCAGCGTCAACAGCGACTGGACGAGGTCGAGGTCCCCGTCTTCCGACGTCGTAAGCCCGATCTTGCGGCGCATACCGTCGAGCCAATGGTTCTGGAAGATCGGGCCGTATTCTGTCAGCACCTCGTTGGCGAGATTGACCGCCGTATCCGCGGCCGCGTCAAAGAGCGTCACGAGCGTTTCAGCGAGCCGGGCGAGGTTCCATTGGCCGATGGCGGGCTGGTTGGCATAGGCATAGCGGCCGAACTGGTCGATCGAGCTGAACACCTTCCTGGGATCGTAGGTATCCATGAAGGCGCAGGGGCCGAAGTCGATCGTCTCGCCGGAGACCGTCATATTGTCGGTGTTCATCACGCCATGGATGAAGCCGACATGCAGCCAGCGTGCGATCAATCCCGCCTGGCGCGCCGCTATCGCCTTGAAGAGGGCGAGATAGGGCCTCTCGTCGTCCTTGAGCTCGGGGTAGTGGCGGTCGATCACATAATCGGCGAGGGTCCGGACCGACTCCATGTCGCCGCGGGCGGCGAAGAACTGGAAGGTGCCGACACGGATATGGCTCGCGGCGACGCGGGTGAAAACGGCGCCGGGCAATATCTCCTCGCGGTAGACCGGCTGCCCCGTAACTGTCGCGGCGAGTGCGCGCGTGGTCGGGATGCCGAGCGCATGCATCGCCTCGCTGACGATGTATTCGCGCAGGACCGGCCCGAGCGCTGCGCGCCCGTCGCCACGGCGGGAATAGGGCGTCTGCCCGGATCCCTTGAGCTGGATGTCACGGCGCTTCCCGTTGCGATCGATCACCTCCCCAAGGAGGATCGCGCGGCCGTCGCCGAGCTGAGGGACGAATGTACCGAACTGATGGCCGGCATAGGCCATGGCGATGGGCTCCGCGCCCGCGGGCACCTTGTTGCCGGAGAAGATCGCCGCGCCGTCGCGCTCGAGCGATTCAACGTCGAGCCCGAGCTCCTCGGCAAGTAACCGATTGAGCTTGATGAGCCAAGGCTCCGCCACCGGCGTCGGCTCGACACGCGCATAGAAATTGGCGGGCAGCCGCGCATAGCTGTTGTCGAAGGGAAACGGGCCGGTCTCGGAGGCTTTGCTCGGGGGGACGTTATCCATCATTCTCCAGCGGCTGTGATAAGGATGCTCGGGCCGCCCTTTCCCAGCGAGTCTACACGAGCCGTCCGCTTTTCGCGAGGGGCGAGACCTCACGGGCTCCCTCCCGCCGGTGCGCGGGAGGGACTGAAAACTGCATGAATCAGGCGCTGAGGGCAGCCGTCGGCAGGCATGCCTCGCAGATCGCCGCGATATGCCGGTGATCCGTGCCGCAGCAGCCGCCGAGGATGCGCAGATGCGGCATACGCCCGGTCAAGCCGCGATAGCGCTCGGCGAGATCATGCGTATCGCCCATGTCCAGCGTGTCGCTCTCATCGAGCTCGGCATGGCTCTTGGTAGAGGCATTGGCGCGAATGCCGCCGATGCGTTGCACCCAAGGCTGGCGCTGGTCGAGGCTTCTTTCGAAGTGGCTCGGATGCGCGCAATTGATCATGTAGAAATGGGGATAGCCGCCGGTTGCCGCGTCCACGGTCTCGATCGCTTCCTCGATCGAGCGGCCGGTAACGAGCCTGCCGTCGGTCTCGACCGTGAAGGAGATGGCGCAAGGCATTCCATTGTTGTTCGCCGCGCGGGCAATCCCGATCGCCTCATTGATATTGGTCAGCGTATAGGCGGCCACTAGGTCCGCTTCGCTCGCGGCAAAGGCGGCGACTTGCGCGCCGTGATAGTCTTCCGCTTCGTCGGCCGTCATCCCGCCGGCCCTGTAGCCGTCGCCGCGCGGACCGATGGCTCCACTGATGACGATCGGTCCCTGCGGCCGTTCGTATTCGGCACGCAGATCCGTCAGCAGATAGACCGCGTCCTGATTGATCTGAGCCAATGCTTCGGGGTCATAGCCGAGCTTTTCGCCCCAATCGGCATTGGCCCGCCATGTCGCCGTGTCGAGCACGAAACCAGTGCCGTGCCGCCGGGCGATATCCAGATAGCGCGTATAGTAGCCGAGCAACCGCCGGCGGCCCTCCGACGAGGACAGCAGGACGAAGGATGCGAAATGCGGGAGTTCCAATCCCTCATGGAAGATCAGCGTCGTCTCCATCCCCCCGTCGCTGAGGAACATTCCTCCGCGCAGGAGCGGCAGATCATGTCTATACTTGGCAATTTCGTGTTCCACCTTTTCCCTCCTCATGCATCTTATGCTCTGGTGCTGGGTCGGAAGGCATTTCTGCCTTTTTATCATCTGCTAAACTAGCTGGCTTGCGGTATACTATTGCCCGAATGTCCGCATGCTGCTGTAACATCAGGAACTTGCCGTAAATACCGGGTGACGGGGGGTCCGCTCGTCCCTGATTTCTCAAGTGAAAACTGTACTGGCGGTACAGGAGCGCACATGCGAAAGGGCGAGGAAACGCGGGCGAAGATCCTCGATGCGGCCGAGGCCGCGGTGCTCGCCAAGGGCTTCGGGGCGACGTCCATCGATGAGCTGATCGTCGAGACCGGCATTACAAAGAGCGGATTCTTCTATCATTTCCGCGACAAGAACGAGCTCGCCAAGGCGCTGCTCGAGCGCTACATCGACAATGACGAACGGATCTACGACGAGATCTTCGGGCGGGCACGCGAACTCGCAGATGATCCGCTGCAATCGTTCCTGATCGGCCTCAAGCTGCTTTCGGAATTGCTGGGCGATCTGCCGAACGGCCACCCCGGTTGCCTGGTCGCGACCATGTGTTCGCACGAGCGCGCCTTCGACCGGGAAATCAAGGAGATGAACCGGCAGGCGGCGCTGATGTGGCGCCGGCGCTTCGGTCAGATGTTCCGGGAAATCATGCAGGTCTACCGCCCGCGCGAAGCGCTCGATGCCGACCAGCTCGCCGACATGGTCTCTACCGTTCTCGAAGGTGGAATCGTGCTTTCGAAAGCGATGCAGGAGCCTAAGATCCTGCCTGATCAACTCCTCGTCTTGCGCAGCTTTCTACGCCTGCTGTTCCAACCGGCGCAGGCGTGATGCCGATCAGGAGTCCTCCAAAGCCGCAGCCATTTCCGCGAGCTTGCACACGGTGTTGAGGTTGCGCGCCGTGCCGGGCTTCAGCGCCGGCAGCTTGAGCTTCGATCGGCCGGACCCGTTCGGATAGTGGATATAGATTTCTCTGCCGTGGATCTGCACCTCTTCTCCGTCCGGCGCGACCAGCTTGTCGAGCGCGCCTGCGGCAGGCGGCTCCGGCAAAAAGGCGACGAGCAGGAAGTTGGGTTTGGCGTCTGGAAATGGCGCCTCCGCCAAGACCGTCTCGAGCTCGCGCCGGCTGCGCAGGATGACGCCCGGCGCCTTGCCCATCCTTGCTGCGAGCGCCTCCTCTAGGCGCCGCCGCACCTCGCCTTCCGCGAGATTGGAGCGGAAGAGGACGTTGCCGCTCTGGATATAGGTCTGCACGTCGGCAAAGCCGAGGCCTTCGCAGATCGTCTTCAACTCCGACATGGGCAGCGTGCTGGTGCCGCCAACATTGACCGCTCTCAACAATGCGACATACACCGGCACCGAGCTTCTCCTACATCCGCCCGGCGACCTTGATGGCGAAGGCATATTCGAAGGCGATTTCCTCCAGCCGCTGGAAGCGCCCCGAAGCACCGCCATGGCCGGCCTCCATGTTGGTCTTCAACAGGACCGGTTCGCTGCCCGTGGTCTTCTCGCGTAGCTTCGCCACCCATTTGGCCGGCTCCCAATAGGTGACGCGCGGATCGGTGAGGCCGCCGAGTGCGAGGATGGCCGGATAGGATCTGGCGGCCACGTTGTCATAGGGCGAGTAGCTGGCGATGATGTTGTAGAACTCCGCGCTCTCGATCGGATTACCCCATTCGGGCCATTCCGGCGGGGTGAGCGGCAGGGTGTCGTCGAGCATGGTGCTCAGCACGTCGACGAAGGGCACGGCGGCGATAATGCCGCCGAACTTCTCCGGCGCCATGTTGGCGACCGCGCCCATGAGCATGCCGCCCGCCGAGCCGCCTTCGGCGATGATCTTCGCATAGGAGGTGAACTTCTCCTGATTCAAATAGTCAGCAGCGGCGATGAAGTCTTTGAAGGTATTGGGCTTCATCGCCATCTTCCCGTCTTCGTACCATTGGAAGCCCTTGTCCTTGCCACCGCGGATATGGGCGATGGCGTAGACGAAGCCGCGGTCGACGAGCGACAGGCAATTGGTGTTGAAGCTCGCCGGAATGGTGATGCCATAGGCTCCATAGCCGTAGAGCAGACAAGGTGCAGAGCCGTCGAGCGGCGTGTCCTTGCGATAGAGAAGGGTGACCGGAACCGAAGCTCCATCTGTAGCCGGCGCGAACACGCGGCGGGTCACGTAATCCTCCGGATCGTGGCCGGACGGTACTTCCTGGGTCTTCAGGAGCCTCCGCTCCCGTGTCGCCATGTTGTAGTCGAACAGTTGCGACGGCGTCGTCATCGAGGAATAGGAAAAGCGGATGACGTCCGTATCGTATTCGGCTGCACCCGAGAGCCCGAGCGAATAGGCTTCCTCGGCGAAGGCGATCGCGTGTTCCTCGCCGGTCTGGCGGTCGCGGACGACGATTTCCGGCAGGCCCTCGCGCCGCTGCAGCCACACGAGATGCCGGGCATAGGCCGTGTGGCTGAGGATCAGGATGCCCGGCCGGTGCGGCACCACCTCACGCCAGTTTTCCTTCTGCGGCGCTTCCACCGGCGCCTCCATGATCTTGAAATCCTTGGCGCCGTCGGCATTGGTCAGGATGTAGAACACGTCGCCGCCCTCGGTCATCGAATATTCGAGACCGGTAACGCGCTCGGCGACGAGCCTGGGATCGGCGGTCAGATGGCTGGTCGGTATGATCCGGTATTCGCTGGTCTGGTGGTCATGAATGTCGATATAGATGAAATCGTCGATGAGTGAACCGCCGACCGACATGAAGAAGCCGGGATCCTTTTCCTCGTAGACGAGACGATCGTTCGACTGCGGCGTGCCGATGACGTGACGATAGATCTTCGACGGTCGATGATTTTCATCGAGCACGGTGTAGAAGAAGCTCCTGCCGTCCGGCGCCCAGGCGCCACCGCCCCCGGTATTCTCGACGACATCGACAAGATCCTCGCCGGTTTCGAGATCGCGCACCCTGAGTGTGAAATATTCCGATCCCTTGTCGTCGTAACCCCAGATACCGCGGGCATGATCCCTCGAATGGTTGAGGCCGGCGATCCGGAAATAGGCCTTTCCCTCGGCTTCCTTGTCGCCGTCGAGCAGCACTTGGCGGATCGTTTCGTCGTTGACCGCACCCTCGCGGGGAATCCGGAAATAACGCGGATGCTCGCCGCCCTTCACGTAGAATGTGCCGTAGGCGAAGGCGCCGTCCTTCATCGGAACGGAGGAATCCTCCTCCTTGATGCGGCCGCGCATTTCCGCAAACAGCGTCTTCTGCAAATCCTTCGTATCCGCCATCGCGGCGTTCATATAGGCGTTTTCCGCTTCGAGATGCTTGCGGATCTCCCCATCGAGGATCGACGGATCCTTGAACATGGCCTGCCAATTGTCGGCTCTGAGCCACGCATAGTCATCGGTCCGGCTGATGCCGTGACGCTTATCCGTGACAGGTTTTTTCGGAGCGACGGGCGCGGCTGGCAGGTTCTTGAAAGCGGACAAGGGATTCTCCGGGGCTGACGGCGGGAGATCATGAGATAGAGAGCGCTTGCACGGCGATCAAGCGGAAAGGGAACGTTCCGTGCCCCTGCGATGCAGCCCCGGCCTGCCGCGATCAGGCCGCCAACGCGGCCGCATTGTCCTCCGCATAGGTATCCAGCCTGCGCGGCGGCCTTCCGGTCAGCCTTTCGACATCGCCGGTGACCTGGGCAAAGCGGCCTTCGCGCACGGATCGAAAGGTGCCCGCGACATACTGGGCGTAGGCGTCGGGCACGCCGGCGGCTGTAAGCATGCCGATGAAGGTTTCGGCATCGACCGGTTCATAGGCGATCGGCTTGCCGATCGCACGCGAAAGAATGGTCGCGGCTTGCGCATAACTCAGGGCCTCTGGCCCGGTGAGATTGAAGGCCCCGCCGTTGTAAGCGTCGCTCGTCAGCGCTGCCGCGGCGCATTCGGCGATGTCGCGCGTGTCGATGAAGCTGGTTTTGCTGTCGGCCGCGGGCAGGGCGATGACGCCGTGCCGGATACCCTCCAGCCAGTGACTGTGGAAGTTGTCTGCGAAGGTGCTGGGCCGCAGGATGACGAATTGAGCTCCGGTCTTCTCGAGGAAGAGCTCCACCTGACGATAGGGTTGATCGTCGTCGGCGTCGACACCGAGGACAGTCATCAGCACGTTCTTGATGCCTCGGGCGGCGGCTGCGCGGATGACAGGTGTGAGCAGCGCCACCGGGTCGAGGTAGCCACCGGGGGCCATCACGAAAATTCGATCGACGCCTTCGAGCGCGTGGCCATAGGTGGAACAGTCCTGATAGTCCAAGGCAACGGCTTCGGCGTCCTCTGCGGGAGCAGCCCCGCGGGTCCCAGCCTTCACACGTTCGCCTTTCTCGAGGAGGGCTCGCACCAGTTTGCTGCCGACGGTGCCGCCGGACCCGAGAACCAGGACCTTGCCTGCCATCACCCTGCCTCCAATCCTCCCATTATGACAATAAATAACGACAGAAACTGGATAAAATTGGGGAGGTCGCAACAGGTGGTGAGATGCTCATGTCTGCTACAGCGCCGCGCGTCTTATCAGTAGCGCAAAGGTGCTGTAGCACTTCGATTTGCTGCATGCGGTTTTCCGCCTGCATCCCGCGCTGACATGATGTTAGGTCAGCCCGACCTAACATCATCGTGATCAAGCGAGCGTAAGGCCGATGCCCCATGGATCGGAAAGCCGATGGAACGCGCCGTCGCGGCGTATCGGCACTTCGAGTTCTTCGAGCTTGGCGATGGCGGCCGTCAACCTCTCCGCCTCTCTGAAACGAAGTGTGTAGTCCGCCAGGCCCGTCATCCTGTCCTGGCGCCTGTCGGCACCGCGCGAGTTCCAGATATTGGCCGCAACGTGATGGTGGTACTTGCCCGTGGCAAAGAAGCTCGCCCCGGGGTAGCGTGCCATCAGATCGAGCCCGAGCACATCGCGAAAGAAGACGTCCGCCTGAGGGATGTCAGAAACCTGGAGATGGATGTGGCCGATCGTGCTGCCATTGGCGAGGCCGCTCCAGCCGCCTTGCGGGGCTTCGTCGTAAAGCGCCTGAAGGTTGAGCGGCAGAGTGTTCATCTCCACCGTGTCGTCGGCGTGATAGGTCCACTCCGAGCGAGGGCGGTCGCGATAGATTTCGATGCCGTTTCCCTCCGGGTCGGCGAGGTAGATAGCTTCGCTGACGAGATGGTCGGATGCGCCTTGTAAGCGGACGCCGTTGTTTGCGGCATGCGCCAGCCAACGGCCGAGTTCACGGCGATCGGGAACGAGGTAGGCGACATGGAAGAGGCCGGGCGCGTTACGGGGTGCCCGTGCCGCCCTCCGGTCCGTCGTCAGCGTCAGCAGCGGCGTTCCATTGACGCCGAGCGTTTCCCCGTTTGCGCTCGTTTCGATCAAAGCCAGCCCGACGATGCGCTGATACCAAGCCGAAACCATCGGCAGATCCTCGACCACCAGATGCGCTCTTTCGACATAGGCCGGCATCGACGTGGCGTGGTCGGCCGGAAAATCTGTCGTCGGATGCGAGGCTATCGGGTCTTTCATCATTTCGCCTTTCGGGCTGCGGGGCCAGTCAGGGCCGCAGGCGGTTACCTTGAGTCTAACCCAATTTGAGCACGTGATCACGTTCGAGAAAGCCGTTATATTCCTTGATGTTGTGTTCGACGAACGTTGACAGTCGTGACTGTCGCCCTACCTCCTCAAGAGGGCGAGCAAGCGCGAGGGTGGTAATTGGTTTGATTTCAATAGATGCCGGAATCGCTGCCGCCGCTGAAGTTTCGGCTGGCAGCAGGACGACAGCGGAGCGGGACGGTTGCCTGTGCCCGGCTCACGTGGGGATCGGCTTGGCCTTCCGAGCCGGCGACCGGGAGTGTAACGAAGGAGCGTGTCTGGCATGTACAGAAAGATTATCGTTCCGATCGCCATGGATCAGCTCGAGCACGGCGAATCCGTGCTCAATATTGCCGAGAAACTGATCGACGAGGGAGGCGAGATCGTCCTGCTCAACGTGATCGAGGACCTTAATGCCTATGCTCAGGGCTACATGATCGTCGATTTTCCGCTGGAGATGATCGAGGAATCGCGCAGGCATGCGACTAAGACGCTGGAGGCGCTCAAGGCCAAGCACGGCATCAACGGGCGCGTCGAAATCCGCACCGGCGGGGCGGCCGGCACGATCAACGCCCTCGCAAAGGAAGAGAACGCGGACCTTGTGATCATTGCATCGCATCGTCCGGGGCTGATCGATTATTTCATCGGGTCGACCGCCAGCCGCGTGGTCAGCCATTGCCCCTGCGCAGTTCTCGTCGATCGATAGCATGACAACAAGAAATGTGGTGCGGTTGTGACACCGCCGCGCCCAGGGAGCCTGTAATGGACAAGTACGCGCTTGAAGATTTTCGCGAACAGCTTCTACGCCGCAAACGCGAGCTTTATGGCCGGCTGATGAAGATCGAGGAAGATCTCGAGCAGCCGATGAATGCCGACGTGCCGGATCGCGTCACGGAGCGGGAAAGCGACGAAGTGCTGGAGGGGCTCGGCCTTGCCGGGCAGAGCGAGATACGCGCGATCGACGCGGCGCTCGACCGTATCGCAGCAGGGACGTTCGGCATCTGCGTGCGCTGCGGCGACCCGATTTCCCAGGAAAGATTGCAGGCGGTTCCCCATGCGCCCCTCTGCCAGGTTTGTGCAGCGGAGGTGGCCTCGCGCACGCGGTAAAAAGCACCTGGCATTCAGTCCCGTGCAATCGCTTCGTCGCCGTCACATCAAACCGCAGGGCAGTTAGGGGTTGCGGCTGGAGCGGTATGCGATCGCCCGCGTTGAGCGAATATTGTAATTTGTCGCGAAAATTGATTTCGCTTCGCCCGAACGGCAGCTTTGCCGGGTAAAAGCTTTGTGGCAGGATGACCGGAGAATGGGCGCTGTCCGTTTCTCAAGGCTGTGAATTGGTCGCCCGACACAGGTGCGTGGTGACACGCGTTCATGGACAGCGGAGTAGGTGCCGATATCGGCTGCGATGCGGGATGTGGAGGAGCCCCGTGGATCTCAGCGGCGTCAAATGGGACTATGACCGATCGGAACTCATTGCCGATGGCATCGTTCACGGGATCGGCCTTTCCGCCGCGCTTATCGGCGTCACCGCATTGATCTTCTACGCAACCATGTGGAGCACGTCGGGTCAACTCGCCGCTGCCTGGGTCTATGGCATCGGACTGGTTCTCGCCCTGTCCGTCTCTTTCCTCTACAATCTCTATCCGATCTGCCGCACGAAGTTGTACCTCCGCCGCATCGACCATTCTGCGATCTTCATGCTGATCGCTGCGACATATACTCCGTTTCTGCAGCGCGGGTGGGATGATCCTTTCCTCTTTGCGATGCTAATCGGCATCTGGGCGGTCGCCCTTGCCGGTATCGCCATGAAATGTCTGCTCCCGGGGCGTTTCGATCGGCTGACGATACTCCTCTATCTGGCCATGGGCTGGGGCGGGATTCTTGCCGCCCGCTCGCTGTTCACCGCGTTGAGCACGACGACGCTTGTCCTC
>JAPSJG010000457.1 GCA_031178305.1 Sinorhizobium sp. | reverse complement strand
CGGGGAACTTCTCGGTGTCGAAAAGGTCCGCCCAGGTTTTGGGGCAGGCGTCGACCGCATCCTTGTTGCAGCCGATGACGAAGGAATAATAGAAGCTGCCGACCGAATAGTCCGTGACGAAACGCGGATCGAGCCTGGACTTGTCGATGACGGAGAAGTCGAGCTTCTCAAGCAGGCCGTTCTTGCCAGCCTGCGCGGCGTAGTCGCCCTCGACATCGACCACGTCCCAGGTGACGGCGCCGGCCTCGACCATGGCCTTGAGCTTGCCATAGTCGGTCGGCCCGTCCTGGAGCACGTTAATTCCGGTCTTTTCAATGAACTTGTCGGCCCAGGCGATCTTCTGCGCGTCCTGCGTTGTACCTCCCCAGCTTGTGAAAACAAGATCTGCGGCCATTGCCGGCATGGCTGTTGCAATCGTCGCGGCAGTGGCCGCCAAAACAAATATCTTCTTCATGTTCCCTTGCTCCGTGATTCCGGTTTTGCTTGGTTGTTCTAAGACGCGCCGCCGCCTGTCGGCGAAAAGCGCGCCGCCTTCATGATCTTGTTCTCCGCGACTTCTATCAGGTCGCGTATCTTGGGGAGGAAATCCCGCCAGGCCGGGTCTTCCATGAGTGCGGCCCGCCGGCGCTCGCGCTCATCGAGGCTCGGATAGGCCCAGATGTGGATGATCTCGTTGATCGGCCCGATCTCGGAGAAAAAGTAGGCGACGAGTTCGCCGAGATGCTTTTTCTGAATGGCGATCCCTTCTTCCTCGACCACCTTCAGGTAGGCGGGGATCGCGCCGTTCTTCAGCCGATAGGTGCGGATCTCGTAGAACATCGCCGTCACCGCATCACGAAGGGATCGGGGATCGGATCGTCCGACGTCCTGAGCCAGACGGTCTTGGTCCGCGTATAGTCGAGCGCGGCCTCGAGGCCGCCCTCGCGCCCGTGACCCGAGAGCCCGAAACCGCCGAAGGGCGCGATCGGGGAGACCGCCCGATAGGTATTGACCCAGACGATCCCGGCGCGAATACCCTTCATCAGGCGGTGCGCTCGGGTGAGGTTTTGGGTGAAGAGTCCGGCCGCAAGGCCGTAGCGCGTGTCGTTGGCGAGGCGGAGGGCTTCGGCCTCCGCCTCGAAGGACAGAACCGACAGCACGGGACCGAAGAATTCATTGTCGAGGGACGGCGATTGACTGCCGTCGCAATCGAGAATCGTCGGCCGGTAGTAGAACCCGGCGCCATCCGGCGCAGTGCCGCCGGTCACCAGCTTTGCGCCGGCGGCGAGCGACCGTGCAACCAGCGTCTTGACGTGGTCGCATTGGCGCTGCGTTGCGAGCGGCCCGACTTCCGTCGCCATGTCGAGAGGGCTTCCAATGCGGATCGCCTCCGCCTTGGCCTTCAGGATCTGCAGGAAGCGGTCCTTGACGCTTCTTTCGACGATCAGCCGCGAGCCAGCGACGCAGCTCTGGCCGGTCGCGGCAAAGATCCCGGCGACCTGGGCATTGGCCGCACTTTCGAGATCCGCGTCGGCAAAGACGATGAAGGGCGATTTGCCGCCGAGCTCCAGCGATGTCGAGGCGAGATTTTCCGCCGAATTCCGTACGATGTGGCGCGCCGTCTCCGGCCCGCCGGTAAAGGCGATGTGGTCCACCTGCGGATGCCGGCTGAGCGCTGCGCCGCATGATGGGCCGAAGCCGGTAATGATATTGACGACACCCGCCGGAAAGCCCGCCTCATGCACCAGCCGGGCAAATTCGAGAAGCGGCGCCGGCCCGTCCTCAGAGGCCTTCACCACCATGGTACAGCCGGCCGCCAGCGCCGGACCGATCTTCACCGCCGACAGGAAAAGCTGGCTGTTCCAGGGCACGACCATGGCGACGACGCCGATCGGTTCGCGGCGCAGCCAGACATCCATGTCCGGCTTGTCAATCGGCAGATAGGAGCCCTCGATCTTGTCGGCGATCCCCGCGTAATAACGATAATAGTCGGCGACATAGGCGATCTGCGCCGACGTCTCGCGGATGATCTTGCCGGTGTCCCGCGTCTCCAGCTCGGCAAGTTTCCCGGCATTCTCGGCAACGAGTTCGGCAAGCTTGTAGAGGAGCTTGCCTCTCTGCGTGGCGGAAAGTTTTGGCCACGGCCCGTCATGAAGGGCATGGCGGGCAGCCTCGACGGCACGATCGACGTCCGCTTCGCGTGCCTCCGGCATCTCCGCCCAGGCAAGGCCGGTGGCAGGGTTGATGCTTTCGAACCGGGCTTCGCCATCTGCGAATTCACCGTTGATGTAACACTGGAAGCGCTGCATGTGCCCTACTCCGCAAATGCCGGCATGACCTCGGCGATGAAGCGCTCCAGCGAAGCTTTCTTGCGCTCGAAAGTCATGCCCGTATCGATCCAGAAAGAGTATTCGTCATAACCCATCGCCTCGTAGCTCTTGATGCGAGCGATGACCTCGTCGGCTGCGCCAACGACGTTGTTGCGTCGCATCACCTCGCCCGAGAGCATGGCGTTGGCGGCAATCTCCTCTTCCGGAATCCGTTCGATGAGGCCTTGTCTGATCGGCCTTTCGTTCTTGAACCAGGCGAAGAAGTAATTGTAGTAGACGCTCATCTCATGAGCTGCCTGTGCGATATCCGCCTCGTCGGAGCCGACATAGGTGTGACGCAGCAGCATGATCTTCGGCCGCTCGACCTCGGGACTCTTCGCGCAGGCGTCGTTGAACCGTCCCATCAGGCTCCGCACCTCGTCGTCGTCCTGCCAGAGCGGCGTCACCTGCACGTTGCAGCCGTTCGCAACGGCAAACTCGTGCGAGTTCGGATCGCGCGCAGCAACCCATATCGGCGGATGGGGTTTCTGCAGCGGCTTCGGCGACGAGGTCGTGGCCGGAAATTTGAAGAACTCGCCGTCATGGCTGTAGTCACCCGCCCAAATCCCCTTCACTGCCGGAATGAGCTCGCGCATGCGCAGCCCGGCGCTCCAGGCGTCGAGGCCCGGCAACAGCCGCTTGTATTCAAAGGAATAGGCGCCGCGGGCAATCCCGATGTCGAGGCGACCATCGCAGATCAGGTCCGTCATCGCGGCTTCGCCCGCGAGCTTGATCGGATGCCAGAACGGGGCGATCACCGTGCCGGTTCCAAGCCGCGCAGACTTGGTGCGGCGGGCAAGGTCGGCAATCGTTACGAAGGGGTTCGGCGCAATGGTGAACTCCATTCCGTGATGTTCACCGGTCCAGATCGCGTGCATGCCGCCTTTGTCGGCGATTTCGCAAAGGGCGACGAATTCCTCGTAAAGCGTCTTGTGGTCCTGCGACGCATCCAGGCGCTCCATGTGAACGAAGAGTGAGAATTTCATGAGCGTGCGTCCTTCTTCGCGATCGGATGGACCGTGCCGCCGGTCTCGT
>JAPSJG010000456.1 GCA_031178305.1 Sinorhizobium sp. | reverse complement strand
CAGGAAACCGCCTCATGGGTGCGCGCGTCGTCGATCGCGGCAAGCAGCGTGCTGACGCGGGCGTCGCCTATGCGACTTTCGATGCAGATGGCGCCTTGGGCCGGTGCGGGTGGAAACTCTTGCGGATCCAGCAGTTCGGTCGGCACGTCGGTCATGCCGAGCCGCCTGAGGCCTGCATAGGCGAGCAGTGTGCCGTCGACCTGGCCCTCGGCAAGCTTGCGCAGCCGCGTTTCGACTTGGCCGCGGTAAGTGATGACGTTGATGTCGGGTCTCAGCCGGCGAATGAGTGCCTGACGGCGAAGCGACGACGAGCCGACGGTAGCACGCCGCGGCAGGTCGACGAGCTTCTCTGCCGTACGACCGATGAAGGCGTCGCGAATGTCCTCGCGCGGCAGGAATGCGGAGAGCGTGAGGCCATCGGGCAGCTTCGTCGGCATGTCCTTCGAGGAATGCACCGCAAAGTCGAGTTCGCCCGACAAGAGCTGCTGCTCGAGTTCCTCGGTAAACAGGCCCTTGCCGCCGATCTCCGCCAGCGGCCTGTCGGTGATCCGATCGCCTTTCGTCGAGAGAATGACGACCTCGAACATTTCCGGCGGCAGACCATGCGCGGCGGCCAGCCGGTTGCGCGTTTCATGGGTCTGGGCCAGCGCCAGCGGGCTGCCGCGCGTGCCGATGCGGAAAGGTTTTGTTTGCATCCTCGGTCATCCATTGTTACTGCATGGATCCTTAAATCGGAATCGATTTAAGGATCAAACCATGCAGCACTTCAAGGCGTTACAGCGTCCTTTGTGCGTCTGAAGACGGACGGTGCTGTATGAGTTCCGTGTACCCACCTTTCGGCGCGACCGCAATCATTGAGTAGACCCAGATGTCCACGCCCCTGCGCATCCTTGGCATCGAGACGAGCTGCGACGAAACCGCGGCTGCGGTCGTGCTGCGCGACGAACGAGGCGGCCGGATTCTCGGCGACGTCGTACTCAGCCAATTGGAAGAGCACAGCGCCTATGGCGGCGTCGTGCCGGAGATCGCCGCCCGTGCCCATGTCGAGGCGCTGGATACGCTGATTGAGGAAGCACTGCTGCGCGCCGGCGTGACGCTCAAGGATATCGACGCGATCGCTGCCACAAGCGGTCCTGGCCTGATCGGCGGGCTCATAGTCGGGCTGATGACCGGCAAGGCGATCGCCCGGGCGACGGGCAAGCCGCTTTATGCCGTCAACCATCTCGAAGGCCATGCGCTGACGGCGCGGCTGACGGACGGGCTTTCCTTTCCCTATTTGATGCTGCTCGTCTCCGGCGGCCACACGCAACTGATCCTTGTGAAGGGCGTCGGCGACTACGAGCGCTGGGGCACTACGATCGACGATGCCCTCGGCGAGGCATTCGACAAGACGGCCAAGCTGCTTGGCCTGCCTTATCCCGGCGGCCCGGCGGTGGAGCGGGCGGCAAGGGCCGGCGATCCGGAACGCTTCGATTTCCCGCGCCCGCTTGTCGGAGACGCACGGCTCGATTTCTCCTTTTCGGGCCTCAAAACGGCCGTTCGCCAGGCGGCGCAATCGCTGGAACCGGTGACGAATGAGGATATCGCCGACATCTGCGCCTCCTTTCAGCGCGCCATCTCGCGCACGCTCAAGGACCGCGTCGGGCGAGGGCTCAAGCGTTTCAAGGAGGATTATGCCGCGGTCGATGAGCCGGCTCTCGTCGTTGCGGGCGGCGTGGCTGCCAACCAGACTCTCCGGACGACGCTGCAGGGGCTCTGCGACGAGCACGGCTTCCGCTTCGTCGCGCCGCCGCTTCAGCTTTGCACGGACAATGCGGCGATGATCGCCTGGGCGGGGGCCGAGCGCCTGGCAGCGGGCCTGCCGCCGGACAGCCTCAACGTCGCCCCGCGCTCGCGCTGGCCGCTCGATACGCAAGCGCAGGCATTGATCGGCTCCGGCAGGCGCGGCGCCAAGGCATAATGGACAAGTGATGAGCGGCAATTCGAAGATCGTGGTTATCGGCGCGGGTGCTTTCGGCACCGCGCTCGCCGCCGTTGCGGCGGCAAGGGCAAATGCCGATGTCACTCTGCTCGCACGCCGGGAGGAAAAGGCTGAGGAATGCCGCCGCACCGGGCGCAACGAGGCGGCGCTGCCCGGCATCTCGCTGCCGGCCGGGCTCGAATTTTCCGCCGATACGACAGTGCTCGCGGATGCCGGTATCGTGCTTTTCGTCATGCCGTCGCAGGAGCACAGGGCTGCAGCCCGCAGCTACGGCGCCTGCATCGGCGCCGGCGCAACGATTGTCACCTGTGCCAAAGGCTTGGAGCAGTCGACGGGGCAGCCGCTGACCGACATTCTCGACGAAGAACTCCCGGGCCATAACGTCGCCGTGCTGTCCGGCCCGGGTTTTGCCGCCGATATTGCCAAGGGGCTGCCGACGGCGATGGTCATCGCAGCATCCGATATGGCGCTGGCGAAGGAGCTAGCTGCGGCACTTTCCGGACCGACCTTCCGGCTCTATCCCTCGACGGACCGTATCGGCGTCCAGCTTGGCGGTGCGCTGAAGAACGTGCTGGCGATCGCCTGCGGCATCGTCGAAGGGGCGGGACTCGGCGATTCGGCCCGCGCGGCTCTGATCTCGCGCGGTCTTGCGGAAATGTCGCGCTTCGTGGCGGCAAGGGGCGGCGAAGCGGATACGGTCCGCGGCCTCTCCGGGCTCGGCGACCTGGTGCTGACGGCGACGAGCCATCAATCGCGCAACCTGCGCTTCGGTATCGCGCTCGGCAGAGATGAGCGCGCGAGCGGCGGTGATCTGGTCGAAGGCGCTTTCGCAGCGTCCGTTGCGGCGCGCCTGGCAGGCGATCTCGGCATAGACATGCCGATCACCGAAGCCGTCGCGGCGATCATCGACGGCAAGCTCGATGTCAGCACCGCCCTCGAGCGGTTGATGTCGCGACCGATAACTCAGGAGTAATCCCATACAATGCCACGCGCCAGCCGGAGCGCAGACCGCTGTGGCAGCCTTGAAGGAGGACCAATGCTCTTCGCACTTCTATGCACCGACAAGCCGGGCGCCCTGCAACTGCGACTCGACACCCGGCCCGACCACCTCGCCTATCTCAACGATCTCAACGCCAAGGGCATCCTCAAAATCGCCGGACCCTTTCTTGGTGGGGACGGCAAGCCGACGGGCAGCCTGATAATCGTCAAGGCCGAGACGATCGAAGAGGCGAGAGCGATTGCCGAGGCTGACCCTTACGCCAAGGCAGGCCTTTTCTCGACTGTCGAGATCAAGGCCTACAATTGGGTCTTCAACAATCCGGAGGCGTGAGGCGCAATGGCCCATTGGCTCTACAAGTCCGAACCGCTCAAATGGTCCTGGCAGATGCAGAAGGATGCCGGCG
>JAPSJG010000455.1 GCA_031178305.1 Sinorhizobium sp. | reverse complement strand
TTCTACCTTGTCATTTGGAACGATCTAAATTACTTCTTCCGCAAACCTGAGGAGGATCAACGCCGATGACCAGCCTGCTGCTGCCGAACCGAGACGGCTCGCTCGAAGAATACCGACTCCGCGGAACGCCGATCGTCCGACCCGAAACGGTGCCAAGCTTCAACCGCATTGCCTATGCGGCCGCCCATGTCGTCTCCAACCCGCTCGACGACGCCGATCCCTGGGGCAATCCGGCCATCGATTGGGAGGCGACCATGGCCTTCCGCCGTCACCTCTGGAGCCTCGGCTTCAAGATCGCCGAGGCGATGGATACCGCCCAACGCGGCATGGGACTTCCCTGGGCGGGCGCGCAGGAGCTGATCCGCCGGTCGCTTGCGGAGGCCCGCAGCGTCCCTGGCGCCGACCTTGCCTGCGGCGCCGGCACGGACCAGCTCTCATCGGCGGATGCGCGCTCCATCGAGGACGTCATCGCCGCCTATGAGGAGCAGATCGGCTTCGTCGAGGCCGAAGGCGGGCGGGCGATCATGATGGCGAGCCGGGCGCTCGCCCGCGTCGCGCGCTCCGCAGACGACTACCGCCGCGTCTACGGCCGCATCCTGTCCCAGGCGAAGGACAAGGTGGTGCTGCATTGGCTGGGCGACATGTTCGACCCGCAGCTCAGAGGCTATTGGGGCTCGGAGAACTTCGAGGAGGCGCTGGAAACGGTGCTGTCCATCATTCGCGAGAACAGCGCCAGGGTCGAAGGCATCAAGATTTCGCTCCTCGACAATCGCAAGGAAGTGAAGCTTCGCAACGGCCTGCCCGAGGGCGTGCTCTGCTTCACCGGCGACGACTTCAACTATGCGGAACTGATCGAGGGCGACGGCGAGAAATACAGCCACGCCCTGCTCGGCATCTTCGACGCCGTCGCTCCCTCGGCTTCAAAGGCCCTTGCGGCGCTTGCGGCCGGCGATCTCGCGACCTTCCGCGGCGTGATCGAGCCGACCGTGCCGCTGTCGCGCAAGATCTTCGAGGCGCCGACGCAATATTACAAGGCCGGCGTCGTGTTTCTGGCCTGGCTCAACGGCCATCAGCGCCATTTCACCCTTCCGGCCGGCCTGCAATCCGCCCGTGGGCTTCTGCACTACGCAGAAATCTTTCGCTTGGCCGACCAGGCAAATGTGCTCGACGAGCCGGAGCTTGCGTCAACGCGCATGCGGAACTTGCTTTCCGTGCTAGGGGTGGAGCAGGGGGTTTAGGCACTACAATTTTTAGCCTTGCCGGCCCCCTCATCCGCCTGCCGGTCCCTTCTCCTCCCAGGCGGGGAGAAGGGACTCGTGGGACTCGCTCTGCCCCCATTTACCGCCTCCGGAGGGAGGAAGCGAGCGTCGATCGAAGAGCAAACAGTGCGGCCGAGCACATGGGGTGTCCCCTCGCCCCGCCTGCGGGGAGAGAGCTAGTCCTCGGGTTAAACCCGAGGAGAGGGGCAAACTTCCAGGCCGACAGTTCAGAGAATCGGCGCCACCAATCCTCTCTTCGCCAGCATCGCGTCCGGGCTGGGCAGCTTGCCGCGGAAGGCCTTGTAGGCGTCTTCCGGGTCGATCGTGCCGCCGACGGAATAGATGTGGGCCTTGAGTCTCGCCGCCATTTCCGGGTCGAAGGGATCGCCGGTTTCCTCGAAGGCGGCGAATGCATCGGCATCGAGCACTTCCGACCACATGTAGGAATAGTAGCCGGCGGAATAGCCGTCGCCCGAGAAGACGTGCAGGAAATGCGGGCTGCGGTGGCGCATGACGATCGACTTCGGCATGCCGATCCTCTCGAGCGTCGCCGCCTCCAGCGCCACCGGGTCGGAGGTCGCTTGCGCCGTGTGATAGGCCATGTCGACGAGCGCCGACGAGGTGAATTCCACCGTTGCGAAGCCGGAATTGAAAGCCCGGGCGGCGAGCACTCTTTCGAGCAGTGCCTCCGGCATCGGCTCGCCGGTCCGGTAGTGTACGGCATAGGTTTTGAGGATCTCCGGCACGGTCAGCCAATGCTCGTAAAGCTGCGACGGCAGTTCCACGAAATCGCGCGAAACGCCGGTGCCCGATACGGACGGATAGGTGACGTTGGAGAGCATGCCATGCAGCGCATGCCCGAACTCGTGGAACAACGTGCGGGCGTCGTCGAGCGAGAGCAGCGCCGGCTTGCCGTCGGCGGGTTTTGCGAAGTTGCAGACATTGTAAATGATCGGGATTTCGCCGGTCGCGCCATTCTTGAGCGGAAGCTTGTGCTGCGATTGGAACGAGCTCATCCAGGCGCCGGACCGCTTGGACGAGCGGGCGAAATAGTCGCCGAGGAACAGCGCCACCAGCTTGCCCTGAGCATCGCGGATCTCGAACACGCGGATATCCGGATGATAGGCGGCGATGCCTTTCTTCTCCGTGGCCGTAATTCCGAACAGGCGATAGGCGACGTCGAAACAGGCGTCGATGATCTTTTCGAGCTGCAGATAGGGCTTCAGTTCGCTTTCCGAGAAGCTGAACGTCTCGGCCCTAAGCTTTTCGGCATAGTGGCGCCAATCCCAGGGCATGACCTCGTGGTTGCGGCCTTCGGCGGCGATGAGCTTCGCAAGCTCCGCCTCTTCCTCGCGGGCGCGTGCGGCCGCCTTTTCCCAGACCTGCATCAGGAGACCGTTCACCGCCTCGGGAGTCTTCGCCATGGTGTCGTCCAGCTTCAAAGCTGCATAGTTGTCGTAGCCGAGCAGCCTCGCCTTTTCCGCCCGGAGCGAGAGCGCCTCGGCGATGATGGCGCGATTGTCGGTGTCGCCGCCATTTTCGCCGCGCGCGATCCAGGCCTTGAACGCCTGCTCGCGCAGTTCCCGATTGTCCGAAAAGGTCAGGAAGGGTTCGATGATCGAGCGCGACAGCGTCACCGCATATTTGCCGTCCTCGCCCCGGTCGCGGGCCGCGGCCGCCATGGCGTCCCGAAGGAAATCCGGCAGGCCCGCCAGTTCCTCCTCGCTCGCAAGCATCAGCGCCCACAGCTTCTCGTCGCCAAGCACGTTCTGGCCGAACTTCGCCCCGAGGCCGGCAAGCCTCTCGTTGATCTCTGCAAGGCGCTCCTGGTCGGGCTTGTCGAGCTTCGCCCCGGATTTGACGAAACCCTTCCAGTGACGCTCGAGGACCCGCATCGCCTCGAGGTCGAGCCCCAGGTCCTCGCACCTCTCCCACAGCGCATCAATGCGGGCGAAGAGCAACGGATTCGTGCCGATCTTCGAATAGTGCCGCGACATTTTCGGCGCGATCTCGCGCTCGAGCGCCTGGATCAGGTCGTTGGTGTGGGCGCCCGCCTTGTTCCAGAAGAGCGCCGAGACACGCGAAAGTTCATCGCCGGCGATCTCCAGCGCGACGATGGTGTTCTC
>JAPSJG010000454.1 GCA_031178305.1 Sinorhizobium sp. | reverse complement strand
CGGGTTGAGCTTGCCGTCTCTGGTCACCAACATCCCGACGACGTTTTCCGAGGAGTCCTCCATCGTCGCCATGTAGATCATCGGCAGCGTCTGGGTACCGTCGAAGGCACCCCAGGAGACCACGTAATAGGGCCGCATCGTCTTCGGATTGACGGCAACGCGAATTGTCTCCGGTAGAATGAAGGGGGAGAAGATGTCGCCCTTGCCGATCTGCTCGAGATAGAGCCGCTCGGCCATCCGGGTCTGCAGGGCCTCGGGAAAGGCCTTCTGCCGGAGGATGAAATCCACCATCTCCTCCCGCAACGCGTCTGCGGAGGGAATGCTCGCCAACCGCTTTTCGGCGCTCTGCCGGTCGTTTTCAAGTTCCAGCACATTCTGGAAGACGGGAAAGCCGCTTTCCGCACGCGAGATCCGGAACTGCTCGACGAAGCCGATGCGGTTCTCCCAGCACGTGACCGATGCCTTCAGCCGCGCGAGATAGGAGGCGATCACCTCACCGACGACAGGGTTGCGATAGAGCGGCGAATTGCGGTCACCGAGGAACAGGTCCAGCCCCGCCAGCGCAGCACGAATAGACGTGAAATATTGCCTCACGGCAGGAGAAGCCGCAGCGCTCATTGAACTCCTCCCGGCATATGCCGAAAGGCGGCCGGAACTCGGGTCATTGCCGCCTGCCGATCACTGCTTCACGTAATTTGCCGCATTGTGCTTTTCCATTACGCCCTGGAAGCGACGGGCGAATGCGTCGTCGGCGAGTTTCTTGCGCCTCTGGATGTCCTGCGTCGCCAGCATGTTCTTTTCATGCATTTCGAGCAGGTCGCCGATATGGCGCTGCGCAGCCGCACCGATTCCCGCCATGGTTTCCTCGGCGGCGGTGTCGACCTGACTGCCAAGCGTGTTGATCCTGTGGGCGACGTCCTGCTGCGCCGCCGTTTTCAAGGAATCCTCGAGCGCCTTGTAGAGCACGATCCGCTGTTCGGTATCGATGGTCAGCTTGTTGATGAGCGTATTCTGGGCGGCAATCTGGTTGTTGAGCGAATCGACGAACGTCTGGAACATTGCGGTGTAGCGCTCGAGCGTCTGGCTCTCGGCAAGCAGTTCCTGTTCCTTGGCCTGCTTCTCGTTATATTCGGTCGCAAGCCGCGAGCGCTCGCCTTCGAGTTCGGTGCGGGTCATCTGCTCGGTCGAGGCCGCGATCCGGTTCTCGATGTCGAGCAGCAGCGGATTGAGCTCCTCGATGCGCTTCTGCGTTTCCTCGAGTGCCGCCATCGTGCCCTTGCGCCGCTCGATCACCTGGATGAGGCTCTGCTCGGAGGTTTTGTACCGCTGGTCGAGGATCGCTCTCTGCCCCTTGAGGATGCCGACGATCGTGTCGGATTTGGCAAGCAGTTCCTGCAGGTTGCCGGCGAGCGACATGTTGCGCACGCGGTCGGTGCGCATCCGTTGCATTGCCTGCTTCGAGAAGATGCCGATGAATTTCTCGTAGCCGGTATAGCCTTTCATGCTCTCGAATTCGGCGCCGAAGACATTCGTCGCGTCTTCGAGGCCGATGATCAGATCGGCGATGTTGGCTTCCATCACCTTCTGCTGCTGGATGACGTCCTGAATGCGGGCGTTCTCGATATCGAAATTGACGTCGCCGAGCTTGGTGTCGGCCTTCGCGAACTGCTCGAGAACGACTCCGGACTGCTCGAGCTTGCTGCGCATCTCGTTGACGACGCTCTTCGTCTTCTCGATCTCGGCGTCAAAATTCTGAAGAGTTGCCATGTCAGTTCCCCTTCTCGGCACCGCCTGTCCAACCGGGCCACCCCAGCCTTCGATTGCAGTTATATAAAGGATGTCCGGCAGGCGAGGACAAGACGCGATCGGGCTTTTTTCGCTCTATCGCGCCGCAGCTGGGGAAGTGAAGCGTCAGCCCTCGCGCATCCGGTCTTCCCAGTGGCGGCGGCAATAGGAGAGATATTTCTCATTGCCACCGACATCGACCTGTGCGCCTTCGCGCACGACATTGCCGTCGCCATGGAGGCGCGCGACCATCGTCGCCTTGCGGCCGCAATGGCAGATGGTCCTGACTTCGCGCAGCTCGTCAGCGATCGCGAGCAGCGCCATGGAGCCGGGAAAGAGCTTACCCTGGAAGTCCGTCCGCAGGCCATAGGCCATCACCGGAATGCCTAGGCGATCGGCCACGCGCGCGAGCTGCCAAACCTGATCCTCGCCGAGGAATTGCGCCTCATCGACGAAGACGCAGGCGATCTCGCCGGAACCGTCGCCGTTCATGCGCTCGACAAGAGCGTAGAGATCATCGTCCCGGTGGAACGGGATCGCCCCCGACTTAAGCCCGATGCGCGAGGCGATGCGTCCAATGCCCGCGCGATCGTCGAAAGCCGCGATCAGCATCGCGACGCGCATGCCGCGCTCCTGATAATTGTAGGACGCCTGCAGGAGCAGCGTGCTCTTGCCCGCGTTCATCGTCGCATAGCTGAAATAGAGTTTGGCCATCAGCCCCGTCCCCGGAATCGAATGCCGCTACATGACGAGGCCCGCGACCGATGGCCAGAGCGAAGGCGACGCGACCCACAGATTTTCACAACGCGCTCCAAACCCACCCGCCGTTAGAATTTCCGAATAGCCGCCTCGCGCCCTTTTTTACGGTCATTGCGACATTCCGCGTCGCTCTGTGCACCCCCTCAATGTATTGAGGCAATACACTGCGCCTTAAGCATCAAGGCCTTGAATTCGGGTCTCATTGGTGTTTGGCTAAACAAAGAAATGGAAGCAGGGGAACGACTACAATGACAAGGAATCTCTCTCTCATGCTGGCGGGCGCCCTTTGCGTGGCGGCCTTGACCGCCGGTAACGCCGCCGCGGCGGATCCGGACAGTTGCAGCGCCGTCCGCTTCTCCGACGTCGGCTGGACGGACATCACCGCAACGACGGCTACGGCAACAACCATCCTGGAGGCGCTTGGCTACGAGACGGACGTGAAGGTTCTCTCGGTCCCGGTTACCTACACCTCATTGAAGAACAAGGACATCGACGTCTTCCTCGGTAACTGGATGCCGACGATGGAAGCGGACATTGCCCCCTATCGCGAGGACAAGTCGGTCGAGACCGTGCGCGAGAACCTCGAAGGCGCCAAATACACGCTTGCGACCAACGCCAAGGGCGCGGAACTCGGCATCAAGGATTTCAAGGACATTGCCGCGCACAAGGATGCGCTTGACGGCAAGATCTACGGGATCGAACCCGGCAATGACGGCAACCGTCTGATCATCGACATGGTCGAGAAGGACACCTTCGGGCTGAAGGGCTTCGAAGTGGTCGAATCCTCCGAACAGGGCATGCTGGCGCAAGTCGCCCGCGCCGAGAAGAGCGGCGAGCCGATCGTCTTCC
>JAPSJG010000453.1 GCA_031178305.1 Sinorhizobium sp. | reverse complement strand
CTGGGGTGCCTTCGGCTGGTTGGCCGTGCACATGCTGCCGGCCCTCGGCCTGCCGCCGGAGCTTCCGGGCTTTCCTGCGGCCGAGCTCGCCGACCGCCAGACCTGGTGGGTGGTGACCGTCCTCATCTCGGCCGCCGGTCTCTACCTGCTGGCATTGCGCGGGGAAGTCATTTCCAAACTGGCAGGACTTGTGCTGATCGCCGCGCCTCACGCCTATGGCGCACCGCAGCCGCTCGACATTTCGAGCAATGTCCCGGCTGTCCTCGGCGCGGAATTCGCGGTCGCTGCCCTGGCCACGACCCTCGCCTTCTGGATCGTCCTCGGTGTCGTCTCCGGCTTCATAAACGACCGGTTCGTGAACTCCGGTTAGCCAATTCACCCCTCCCCACAGTTGGGAGGGGCTTCCAACGCCGCCCCCACCTCTTCCATGTTTCAAAGGCTCTGCATACCGGATGTGGGAGAATTGGCATTGGAGGAAAGACGCGGGCGGCAAGCCCCTCCCCCTTATGGGGAGGGTTGGGCTTTGTTTGGTAAAATATTTTCAGTCAGGTGGGAAAGGGCGCGCGAACGCATGTGAGAGCATCTGGCTCTAGCGTGAGGGGCAATCCACCACCTCGCTCTCAGCCGACTCCCCCGCCGACTCGCGCAAGTGCGCCCTCAATCTCTCCCGTCTTGTCTCAGGTCTCAGCAGTACGCAGGTGTCGCAGAAATCGCCGCCTTCCGTGCGATAATAAAGACAACAGCCGCTGCGCATCCGATAGCTCCGGGAAAGCGCGCTGCGGTGCGCTGCGACATTGACCTCCTCATAGTGCAGTTCGGGCGATAGCAGCGGCGAGCCCTCGCGCTTGACAATGGCAAGCGCCCGCTCGATCGCCGCTGCCTCCTGATCTCGCCGGCGGCCGATCTCCAGGAAAGCGCCCGCCAGTCCGTCAGCCGCAAGCCGCCATTGCGCCCGCGAAGAAAGACCGCAGCGGCGCTTGAGGAGCGCCACGATCCGTTTCATATGCCCGACGAACGCGTCGTGAAACCGCCGTGCCCCCTCCTCGTCTGCGCGGGCGCCTGCAGCCGGCACCTCAATCAGGAAATGGAAACGGCCGGCCTCCACTTCCCGCCCGCTGTCCGTCCACACATAGCGCTCGAAGCGCAGCCCAGAAACTGCCGGAACCGCCCCGTCGGCAAGATAAATCGCGCCCGCCGCAAGGCCGAGCTGATGACTGTAGAAGGCGATCAGATGCGCCGCCCGGATCTTGTCGTCCATGCCGGAGGCAAAGCGATCCTGATAGGCGAGGCAGCTTTCGACCTCCATGGAGGCCTCGGCCCAGAAAACGGCCGGCGACGTAAACGCGACTTGCGGCGCGGCAAGCGAGCACCCAACATCCGGAAACGCGCCGGTGAGCCAAACGACGGCCGCGGCGCCACCCTCTTTCATCGCACCACCGGCCTCCTGCCTCTGCTGCACGTGGTCCACTTCCCATCAACTGCAGGCTTACGGCGAAAGCCATCCGCCCGCAAAGCCCGCTTTTTTCAAGCCCCGCCTGAAAGTCGGTATGCCGCGCGTCAGCTCCCAAAAAAAGCCGCTTCGCCAGTTCTCGATCATCATGACCACAAGCCCTTGGTCAAGCCCGACGATCCGATCGTCCACCCAGCCTTCGAGACCTTCGCCCGGCAGGCTCGGATTGAAGCCGCCCGGAAGGCGCCCATCACGAAGCAGCGCCGGATAGCGGGACAAGAGGTGAAAGAGGCTGCTCAGACAGGCATCCGGCTCGAATGGCAGGCCGGCAAGCGCCGCCCAGGGAACGAGCGTTCCGTCGTCGGCGCCGTAGGGTGCACCGCGCGCCGCATAGCCGAGCAGCTTCTGCCAGCGGCCGTCGCGAAGTTTCAGCCGTCCTTTCGGCGCATGACAGGCGCTCAGCCCCCAAAGACCGTCGCAATAGCCTGCGAAGCCGTGCGGGTTCGCTTGTGCATGCGCACGCTGGAGCGTGATCGCCCGGCAGGTGTTCTCGAAGTAATCGCTTGCCGCCTCGGCCATGCCCCTGTCGCGGATGGCGCGGAAATCGATCCATGCATGCGGAAAGAGATGGATGAACAGCGGACCGGCATGGAGATGCCGGCCCCCATTGATCGTCAGCCATTCATGCGCCGCGGCAAAGGCCTGGTAGCTCTCAGGCGCGACGGGCTGGTTCGGCGAGCCGAGTGCCAGCACATAGATGAGCAACGCCTCGCTGTAGCCGCGCCATCGGTGCTTCAGGAAGCGTCCGGGCGGGCGCCATCCCATCGTGACCGCATCGCCGCGATTGAGCGCCCAGGACCAGTCCACCCGCGCATTGAGCCGCTCCGCAAGCGCTCGAATTTCCGCCTCGGCGGCATTGCGTCCGCCGAAATAGGCGGCAGCCGTCAGGACGCCGGCAAGGAGCAGTGCGCTATCGATCGTCGATATTTCGCTGTTCCAGACACGTTCGCCCGTCCGCATGTCGAGGAAATGATAATAGAAGCCGCGATATCCCGTTGCACGGGCATCGCTCGCCTGGCGGCTGCCATCGAGGAAACGTAAAGCGGCCAAGACCCGCCGCACGGCATCCGCCCGGCCGATCCAGCCGCGCTCCACCGCCACGGGATAGCAACTGAGCCCAAAACCAGTGGCCGCGATGCTTGCCGGCGAACCGGGTCGCGCCGTATCGGCGACAAGCCCGGTCCGCACGTCCGAATGGAGGAGAAAATAGTCGAAGGCCGCGCGTTGTAGCCGGTCGATCCTGGCAACATCGCTCAATGGCGCAATTTGCAGCATCTCGACGCCTCGTTCAATGCCCGCGTCCTTGGACGCGGAGATCAACAATTATTGTAGTCGCGGCTTACCGCAACAGTCGCCGATTTGCGATCCTGTGATAAAGTTCCGTTGTGGAGCCGGTTGGAAGCCGAAGCTTCCAACCGCAGAGCTGATGATTGGCAGATGCGATGTTGAGCATTCTGGCATTGATCCTGTCTCTTAGCGGCAGCCCGATGCAAACGGCGGCAGCGCCACCGGATGTCGACGTGGAATTGCTGCTAGCCGTCGATGTATCCGGCTCTATGGATATGGAAGAGGCGCGGGTGCAACGCTCCGGTTATGTCCAGGCGCTGCGGCATCCGGACTTCATCCATGCGATCCAGGGCGGGTATCTCGGGCGCATCGCCATTGGCTATTTCGAATGGGCGGGTCTCGTCAACGAGGCCTCCGTCGTCGGCTGGCAGGTCATCGAGAGCGCCGAAGACGCCGACGCCTTTGCCTCGCTGATCGAAGCCCGGCCGATCGGCCCACGGCGCGGCACCTCGCTCTCGAATGCGATCCTCTTCGGCACGAACCAGATCGAGTCGAACACCTTTTCAGGCACCCGGCGCGTTCTCGACATTTCCGGTGACGGGCCGA
>JAPSJG010000452.1 GCA_031178305.1 Sinorhizobium sp. | reverse complement strand
CCCGAACCGGGGGCTTTTCCGTGTTAAGAGCGCGCTTAACTCTACTTCGAAGCGGCATGGAGCACGACACGTTTTACGCTTGCAGTCAGCGATGACTGGTGAAAACATCCGGCCCGGCAAATCAATCGAAGCCACGCCAGGGATTCGCCTCCCCGGGCCTCGGCCGAAGACGACTGGCAAACGGGAGAACATCATGATCAGACATGTGCGGACCGGCCTTCTCTCCGCATCCCTTTTCGCGCTTTCAGCGGGCGCCGCTTTCGCCGACTACGAATTGAATATCCTGCACATCAACGACCTCCATTCGCGCATCGAGTCGATCAACAAATATGATTCGACCTGCTCGGCCGAGGAGGAGAGCAAAAACGAGTGTTTCGGCGGCGTCGCCCGGCTTAAGACGCTGATCGATCGTCGGCGCCAGGAACTCGTCGGCAAGAACGTGCTTCTGCTCAACGCCGGCGACAACTTCCAGGGATCGCTCTTCTTCACGACCTACAAGGGCGCGGCCGAAGCGGAGTTCCTGAACCTGATGAATTTCGACGCGATGACCGTCGGCAATCACGAGTTCGATGAGAGCGAGGACGGGCTTGCGAGCTTCCTCGACAAGGTCACCTTCCCGGTCGTGACCGCCAACGTGCTGCCGAGCCACAAATCGAAGATCGGCGACCGGATCAAGCCCTCGATCGTACTCGATGTCGGCGGCGAGAAGATCGGCATCGTCGGCGCTGTCGCCAACGACACGGCCGAGCTTTCCTCTCCGGGGCCGGACATCCTGATCGGCGAGGACGTGGCGACGATCACCAGCGCCGTGGCCGAGGTGAAAAAGCAGGGCGTCGACACGATTATCGCGCTGACGCACGTCGGTTATCCGCGCGACCTGGCGGCAATTGCCAAGATCCCGGATGTTGACATCGTGGTCGGCGGCCATTCCCACAGTCTGCTTTCGAATACCGACGAGAAGGCGGAGGGGCCGTACCCGACCATGGTCGACAATCCCGGCGGCTACAAGGTGCCGGTCGTGCAGGCGGGCGCCTACACGAAGTATCTCGGCGATCTTGTCGTCACCTTCGACGACAATGGCGTCGTGAAGAGCGCCAAGGGCGATCCGATCCTCATCGACTCCTCGGTCAAGCCGGATGAGGCCGTCGTCGCCCGCGTCAAGGAGCTTGCCAAGCCGATCGAAGAGTTGCGCTCGAAGGTCATCGCCAAGACCGAGGCTCCGATCGACGGGTCGCGCGAGAATTGCCGTGCCAAGGAATGCGAGATGGGCAACCTCGTGGCCGACGCCATGCTCGACCGCGTCAAGGACCAGGGTGTCACTATCGCGATCACCAACGGCGGCGGCCTCAGGGCCTCAATCGACGCCGGCGACGTGACGATGGGCGAAGTGATCACGGTCCTACCCTTCCAGAACACCCTTTCCACCTTCGAGTTGAAGGGCGCCGATCTCCGCGAGGCGCTGGAGAATGGACTTAGCCAGATCGAGGAAGGGGCCGGACGCTTCCCCCAGGTCGCGGGACTCAAGTTTTCCTTCGATCCAACCAAGCCCGCCGGGAACCGGCTGGTGTCGGTCGAAGTGAAAGAGGGCGACAGCTTCGCGGCGCTCGATCCGCAAAAGACCTATTCGCTCGTCAGCAACAACTTCATGCGCGCCGGCGGAGACGGTTATTCCGTCTTCGAGACCAAGGGCGAAAACGCCTATGACTACGGGCCGGGACTGGAAACGGTGCTTGCCGATTACCTCGCCGCGCATCAGCCGTTCAGACCGTACACCGACGGACGCATCACAGAGACCACGGCGGCAGTCACGTCGACAGCGCCGGGCGTATCGGCCTCACCCGCCTCAGAAGCCAAACCGGCCGCGAGCGTTGCTGTCACGACCGCTACCCCGCCGACCGAACCGGCGGAGGTCCAAGGTCCCCGGAAGCATGTCATCGCCAGCGGCGATACGCTCTGGGATCTTGCCGAGTCCTTCTACGGACACGGCGCCGAGTGGAAGAAGATATCGGCCGCGAATGGCGATCCGGAGCCGCGGGCGCTCGTAGTCGGGCGGGAAATTGAGATTCCGGCCAACTAAGACAATTTGCCTCGGTTTGGGTGCCGGCGTGGGCTTTCCCGCGCCGGCTTTTCTTTTTAGAAGGATTTGAAAGTAGAGGCGCCACTCAACATATAGACGCCCATGAGAAAGACGATGACAGAAGCAACCGCCGCACCGACTGCCACTCATCCGCCCGTGAATTTCGGAAAGATCGGCGTGCTGCTCGTCAATCTCGGTACGCCGGACGGCACCGACTTCGCCTCTATGCGCCGCTATCTCAGGGAATTTCTGAGCGACAGGCGCGTCATCGAATGGTCGCGGCTCTTCTGGTACCCGATCCTCTACGGCATCGTGCTCAACACGCGCCCGCGCAAAGTCGGCAAAGCCTATGAGTTGATCTGGAACAGGGAGAAAAACGAAAGCTGGCTGCGCACCTATACGCGCAACCAGGCGGCGCTGATGGCCGAAAGCTTCGCCGACAAGCCACAAGTGCTCGTTAATTGGGCCATGCGCTACGGTCAACCGTCGATCGCCTCGCGGCTGGAGGCCCTGCAGAAACAGGGCTGCGAGCGCATCCTGGTCTTTCCGCTCTACCCGCAGTATGCAGCGGCAACAACGGCAACGGTCAACGACAAGGCCTTCGAGGCGCTTCTCAAAATGCGCTGGCAGCCGGCGCTGCGCACCGTTCCGCCCTATCATGACGACCCGGTCTATATCGATGCGCTCGCCACCTCCATCGAGCGTCGCCTCTCAGCGCTCGATTGGCAGCCGGAGGTCGTGCTTGCGTCCTTCCACGGTATTCCGAAAAGCTATTTCGATCTCGGCGATCCCTATTATTGCCAGTGCCAGAAAACGGCGCGCCTGCTCAGGGAAAGACTCGGCTGGCCGGAGGACAAGTTGCGGGTCACCTTCCAGTCCCGCTTCGGTCCGGAGGAATGGCTACAGCCCTATACGGACGAGACGGTCGAAAAGCTCGCCAAAGGCGGCGTTAAGCGCATTGCGGTGATCAATCCCGGCTTTGTCTCCGATTGCCTGGAAACGCTCGAGGAAATTGCCGGCCAGGCGGCTGAGAGTTTTCTCCATAATGGCGGCGAGAAATTCGCCCATATCCCCTGCCTGAACGACAGCGCGGAGGGCATGGCTGTGCTCAACCACGTGGTGCGCCGCGAACTGCAGGGGTGGGCCTAGCGGGAACTCGCCCTCGTCACGCTGCCGCGAGCTTTCGCCGCAGCCGGGGAGAAGGGCCTCGCCGCGCTCGCCTCCGCGTGCGGGTAAAGCGCTACAGCGCCGCGCGTCTTATCAGACGCGCAAAGTCGCTGTAGCACTTTGAATCGCTGCATGTCTTTGTCCTTAAATCGAGGTCGATTTAAGGA
>JAPSJG010000451.1 GCA_031178305.1 Sinorhizobium sp. | reverse complement strand
CGCGGGCGCCGCCCTCATAATCGCCCTCGTTCGCGACCACGAGCCGCTCGTCATCGAGCCACTTCACCGCGTCCGGCTCCCGCTTGCGGCCAACCTGCTCGCTGGTGAAGGAAATTGCGCCGTTACGCTTGGTGTCGATGCCCTTGAGATCGACTGTGCCGGCGGAGAAATGCGTCTTCACCGCGGCGGACTTCCCGTCGATGACAACGATGTGGTTGTTCTCCTGGAGCGTCAGCGCGATTTCGTCCTTGCCGTTGAAGACAACGAATTCGGGCTCCGGATCGTCACCCGCAACTTCGGCCAGGCCCGTCACCGCCACACGCTTGATCGACGCGCACTCGGCGATGCCGTCCTTCAGAGAGAGGATGACGAGATCGCCCGCCGGCAGCTGCGGGATCTTGCCGTCATTGACGCCTTCGTCGCGCTCGTTCTCGATAGCGATCGCGGCGAGAGTCCTCTCTTTGTTGATCGCGACCGAGTCCGGCTGCCCGCCAAGATCACAGGTGGCGTCTACATTCCTGGTGGCGATATCGACCACGGCAAGCTGACCGGAGGGCTTGGTGAAGCTTTCGCGCGTGTTGACCGCCACCAGCGCCTTGGCGCCGGCGATCGCGACCGACGTGGGCTCGCCTTCGAAGGACACGATGCCGCCGGCCGCAGGCGCCCTTGCATCGGTGATGTCGATAAAGCCGATGCGCTTGCCAGGGCTATCGGTATAGACGAGCGTCCTGCCGTCCTCGCTCGCCGCGATGATTTCGGCAGAAGTCGCCGCTTTGCGGTCTGCGCCCTCGGGCAGATTGTCGGCGACGGCAAAGGATGCAATGCGGTTGAAAACCTGTTCGGCCTGCACGCTAGACGCCGTCGATGCCGCAAGTGCTGCGGCCAATGCTGCGGTGATGGAAAATGCCTTCATTTCTCCCTCCTTGACGCGGCGTTCGCGCCGCTCTGGCATCCGGAATCAGCCGGCTGCCTGAAGCCCCGGATGGGAGGTATTTGCAACCGCCCTGTAACAGTCCGATGACAGCGGCGGAGAAATGAAAAGAGGCCCGGCTGGGCCGGGCCTCAATCAAGCTGCTGCAGCGCTCCCAGAGAAAAGCGCAAGCGGCAGATGAAACATGAACCTGTTTCAGGGCCCGCAAACCGCAGCCACCATGCGGAAATGCCGACCGGCGATTGCTCAGGTCCCGTCGGAACCTGAATGCGCTCGATTAGTTGACAGCGTCCTTGAGGCCCTTGCCGGCCGTGAACTTCGGCACGTTGCGTGCCGGGATGTCAACTTCCGCGCCCGTCGACGGGTTGCGGCCCTTGGTGGCTTCGCGTCGGGTTACGGAAAAGTTGCCGAAACCGACCAGGCGGATATCGCCGCCGCTCTTGAGTTCGCTCTGGATGGTCTCAAAAACTGCATCAACTGCAGAAGACGCATCGGCCTTGGAAAGTCCGGCCTTCTCGGCAACGGCAGTCACGAGCTCATTTTTGTTCATGTTTCCACCCCTTTCATACTGGTTCGAAACGACTGTTCTTAAGCCGGGGCGGCATGCGCATCACCCACGTCTTGCCATTCCCAATTGCGCCTAATCCCTTTGAATGCAAGGCGTGCAGGCCGCTTTACAACAAAAAAGACCGGCGAAATGCCGGTCTTTTTTGATTTTTTGGTCAAACTGCGCAAGCGGGACACAGTCCCGCGCCCATTTCCGACACCGTCAGTGGGCGATCGAGGCCCCAGCCTCGTCCTGCGAATCGACCGACGAGATCGAGGCTGTCTCGCTTGCGGCATCCCACTCGATCGGCTCGGGGCGCCGCATCAGAGCGTGTTCGAGCACCTCGCCCATCCGCGAGACCGGGATGATTTCGAGGTTGTTCTTCACGTTGTCCGGGATCTCAGCAAGATCCTTGGCGTTCTCTTCCGGGATCAGCACCTTCTTGATGCCGCCGCGCAGAGCCGCCAACAGCTTCTCCTTCAAGCCGCCGATCGGCAGGACTCGACCGCGCAGGGTGATCTCGCCGGTCATCGCCACGTCCTTCGAGATCGGAATGCCGGTCATTACCGAGACGATCGCCGTCGCCATGGCAACGCCAGCGGACGGACCGTCCTTCGGCGTCGCGCCTTCGGGCACGTGCACGTGGATGTCGCGCTTGTCGAAGAGCGGCGGCTCGATGCCGAAGTCGATCGCGCGCGAGCGGACATAGGATGCCGCGGCCGAAATCGATTCCTTCATGACGTCACGCAGGTTGCCGGTCACCGTCATGCGGCCCTTGCCGGGCATCATCACGCCTTCGATCGTCAGCAACTCGCCGCCGACCTCGGTCCAGGCGAGACCGGTGACCACGCCAACCTGGTCGTCCCGCTCTGCTTCGCCGTGGCGGAAGCGCGGCACGCCGAGATAGTCGTGGACGTTTTCCGCCGTCACCTCGACCTTCTTGGTCCTGCCCTTGAGTATCTCGGTGACCGCCTTGCGCGCAAGCTTCATCAGCTCGCGTTCAAAGTTGCGGACGCCCGCTTCTCGCGTGTAGGTCTGGATGACCGCCATCAGCGCGCTGTCCGTGACGGAGAATTCGTTCGGCTGCAGTGCGTGATCGCGGATCGCCTTCGGCAGCAGGTGCCGCTTAGCGATCTCCGCCTTTTCCTCCTCGGTGTAGCCGGCGATGCGGATGACTTCCATGCGGTCCATCAACGGCGGGGGAATATTCAGCGTGTTCGCCGTGGTGATGAACATCACGTTCGACAGGTCGTATTCAACCTCGAGATAGTGATCCATGAAGGTCGAGTTCTGTTCCGGATCGAGCACTTCGAGCAATGCCGAAGACGGATCGCCCCGGAAGTCCTGGCCCATCTTGTCGATCTCGTCGAGCAGGAAGAGCGGATTGGACTTCTTCGCCTTTTTCATCGACTGAACGACTTTACCCGGCATGGAGCCGATATAGGTGCGGCGGTGACCGCGGATCTCGGCCTCGTCGCGCACGCCGCCAAGCGCCATGCGGATGTATTCGCGGCCGGTCGCCTTGGCGATCGATTTGGCGAGCGAAGTCTTACCGACGCCCGGAGGACCGACGAGGCACAGGATCGGGCCCTTGATCTTCGAGGACCGGGCCTGCACGGCCAGATACTCGACGATGCGTTCCTTGACCTTGTCGAGACCGAAGTGATCGGCGTCGAGCACCTTCTCGGCATGATTGAGATCGGTCTTGATCTTCGATTTCTTGCCCCAGGGCAGGCCGAGCAGCCAGTCCAGATAGTTGCGCACCACCGTGGCTTCCGCCGACATCGGACTCATCTGGCGCAGCTTCTTCAGCTCCGCGTCAGCCTTTTCCCGAGCTTCCTTCGAAAGCTTCGTCTTGGAGATGCGCTCCTCGAGTTCGGCCATCTCGTCACGGCCGTCCTCGCTGTCGCCGAGCTCCTTCTGGATCGCCTTCAT
>JAPSJG010000450.1 GCA_031178305.1 Sinorhizobium sp. | reverse complement strand
GCTGCTCGGCCGGCGTCTTGCCATCGGGGCTGCGCAGCGAAACGCCCGAGCGCACCTGGCCCTCGAGGCCGGCGACGCGCACCATGAAGAATTCGTCCAGGTTGGCGGCCGAGATGGAGAGAAAGCGAACGCGCTCCAGGAGCGGATGAGCCGTGTTCAGCGTCTCCTCGAGAACGCGGCGGTTGAACTGCAGCCAGGAGAACTCACGGTTGACAAAACGTTCTGGGCTTGTGAGGAGATCGATTTGCTCCGCCGGCGCCCTTTGCTTCACAGCCGCCTTTTGTTTGGTTATTGCAGACGTCGCGCTATCCATGCCACCAGACCCCACTACTCCGGATGAACGAGCTATCCCAGTTTGACGACGGAACTGTGACAGTCAATCGGCGGGACTGGCATTCGCCACTTCATCCAGGACTTCCGTCGCGAGCGCACGCGTGAGCCGCGTGCCGCGCGCGAGCGCCAGATGGTCCAGCCGCTCGACTATGGCCTGGGCGGCTTCCAGCGATCGTTCCATCCGATTGACTATATAGGCGACGAGACGCTCGTCGACGAGAAGCTGGCGATCGGCGAAGAGCTTGAAGAGCACCTGCGTCAGCAATTCGTCATCCGGCTCGCCAATCTCGATGACCGTCGCCGCCTTCAGGCGCGACCGCAGGTCCGCAAGCTCCACCGGCCAGGACATCGGCCACAGCCGCGAGGTCATCAGCAAGGCCGTGCCGTTCTGGCGTACGCTGTTGATCACGTGGAAAAGCGCCGTGTCGTCGAAACCCTGTCGGTCGGCATCCTCGAAGAGAACCGGCCTCAAGGCGGCGATCTCGGCGGCACTCGAGCCCGCGACCGGGTGGATCGCCTCGGCACCCGACCTTTCCCGCCAGATAGTGGCGAGGTGCGATTTCCCCGAACCGACCGGCCCGGCGATGATCACGACGGGAGACGGCCAGTCGGGCCAATGGTCGACGATGGCAATAGCCGCGCTCAACCGGTCGGAGACGAGCAGGTCCTCGCGACCCCTTGCCGGATCATGGCCGAAGACGAGCGGCAGTTGTTCGTACGGTCGTCTTGTCATCGTTTTCTTCTGGACAATTCCGTCAGCGGGGCTCCTCGCCTTCCGACGGCGGGTTCGCGGTCCTATGCCCGTGATAGAGGTCACTTTCAAGGTATCGCTGTATACCGAAGCGAACAAGGACACCAATCGCGGCCGCGGCTGGCACCGCCACGAGAAGGCCGACGAAGCCGAACAGCGCGCCGAAGGCAAGCAGGGCAAACATCAGCCAGACGGGATGGAGGCCGACGCTCTTGCCGACCAGCTTCGGCTGGAGAACGTTGCCTTCGAGAAACTGACCGCTGAAGAATACGACGAGGACCAGCACGATCCAGAAATATTCCGGCCAGAACTGGACGATCGCCACGCCGACGGCGAGCACGAGTCCGACAAGCGAGCCGACATACGGGATGAAGCTGATCATGCCTGCAAAGAGGCCGATCAGCATGCCGAAATTGAGCCCTACCAGCGACAGGCCGATGGCATAATAGAGGCCGAGAATGACGCAGAGCGATCCCTGCCCGCGAAGAAACCCGCTGATGGTCGCGTTCATGTCGCGGGCGATCTGGCGGACGACCTCGACGTGGTCGCGCGGTATCCAGCTGTCCACGGTCTCGATCATCCGGTCCCAGTCGAGCAGCAGATAGAACGCGACGACCGGGGTGATGATGAACAGCGACAGAATGTCCAGAAGCGCCATGCCGGAGTTCCAGATCTGCTGGAACAACGTGCCGAGGAAGCTTGCTCCTTGCTCGAGGAGCTTGGCCGAATTCTGCTTGATCGCCGCCATCTCGTCGCCGAGCCAGTCCGGCAGCAGCTCCGACTGCGAATCGGTCAAGAACTCCTGCAGCTTGGTGATATAGGCGGGCATCTTCTGGATGAAATCGGCGGCCTGCGTGAAGATCAGCGGGATGATGATCATCAGCGAAAGCGCGAAGATGACGAGAAAGGTGACGAGGATGACGATCGTCGCCATCAGTCGGCTGAGGCCCAGGCGCTCGAGGCGATCCGCGACGGGATCGAGAAAATAGGCAAGCGCCATGCCGGCAAGGAACGGCAGGAGAATCGAGCTGAAGAGCATCAGAAAGACAATGAAGGCAGCGAGCACGAGCAGCCAGAAGAAAAGCTGGCGCCGAAGTCCCAAGCCGCTCACTCGATTGCTCATGATATTCCCCATCCGCCTCCGGCACATGCGTGCCCCGGCGTAGAGGACGAGATAGGGGTCTGCGTGCTATAAGGTCAAGCCCGGCGCCTTCCGAACTCGCCAATTCACGTGCTTGGCTTTCAATCCGTTCGGGGCAGCGGCAAAAAGGTAAAAAAACAGGGCGCGCCCCAGCCTGCGCGCTTGCACTCCTCGGCTGACCGTGCCAATCGCATCCGCAAATGCGACGAGCCTTGGAGAACGAGCATGAGCCAGTCGGGAAAGAACGGCCTCACCTACAGCGATGCGGGTGTGGATATCGATGCCGGCAACCTGATGGTCGAAAAAATCAAGCCGCATGTGCGCTCGACCCGGCGGCCCGGCGCCGACGGCGAGATCGGCGGCTTCGGCGGGCTCTTCGATCTCAAGGCCGCAGGCTTCAGCGATCCGGTCCTGGTCGCGGCCAATGACGGGGTCGGCACCAAGCTCAAGATCGCCATCGACGCCGACAAGCACGACACCGTCGGCATCGACCTCGTCGCCATGTGCGTCAACGATCTCGTCGTCCAGGGTGCGGAACCCTTGTTCTTCCTCGACTATTTCGCCACGGGCAAACTCGATCCGGACCAGGGCGCGGCGATCGTCGCCGGCATTGCCGCAGGCTGCCGCGAGGCAGGCTGTGCGCTGATCGGCGGGGAAACGGCCGAAATGCCGGGCATGTATTCCGGCGGCGACTACGATCTTGCCGGCTTCGCCGTGGGCGCCGCCGAGCGCGGGCAGCTGCTACCCGCCGGCGACATCGCCGAGGGCGACGTGATCCTCGGGCTCGCCTCCTCGGGCGTGCATTCGAACGGCTATTCGCTGGTGCGCAAGATCGTCGCGCTCTCGGGTCTCGCCTGGGATGCGCCGGCTCCCTTCGGTGAGGGCACGCTTGCCGACCTCTTGATGACGCCGACCCGCATCTATGTAAAGCCGCTCCTGAAGGCGATCCGCGAGACCGGCGCCATCAAGGCATTGGCGCATATCACCGGCGGCGGCTTCCCCGAGAATATACCGCGCGTGCTGCCGAAGCATCTCGCCGCCGAGATCGATCTCGATGCCATTAAGCCGCCGGCCGTCTTCTCCTGGCTTGCGAAGATCGGCGGCGTCACCGCCAACGAGATGCTGCGCACCTTCAATTGCGGCGTCGGCATGATCGCCGTTGTCCCGGCAGCGGAGGCGGACAGGGTTG
>JAPSJG010000449.1 GCA_031178305.1 Sinorhizobium sp. | reverse complement strand
CAGCAGTTGCGCGCTCGACAGGTTGATCGAGACGAAGATTGGCAGGTCGCCGGTCTGCGTCTGCCATTCGGAGAGATCGCTCGTTGCCTTCTCGAAGGCGAACATGCCGAGCTGGTTTATGATGTCGGAATTCTCGGCGATCGGGATGAACTCCGTCGGCGAGACATTGCCGCGCTTGGGGTGATCCCAGCGCATGAGCGCCTCGAAACCGACAATCTCGGCATCGCTCAGGCGCACGATCGGCTGGTAGACGAGCGAAAGCTCCTTGCGTTCGATCGCCCGCTTCAGGTCCGCCTCCAGTTGCAGGCGATCGGAACCGGATGTGCGGAAGGCGGGCCGGAAGGGCTCAACCCGGTTGCCACCCTCCTTCTTGGCGCGGAACATTGCAAGCTCCGCATCGTCGAGCAGGCCGGCCGCGCTTTGCTCCTGATCGAGCCAGGAAACGAGCCCGATCGAGGCGGTGAGGTTGATCTCGCGATTGCCGTAGTTGAGCGGAACCATGATCGCCTTGCTGACGGCGTCGGCAAAATCGGCGATCTTCGCCGGATCACGCTCGGACATCAGGATCAGCCCGAACTGGTCGCCGCCGAGGCGCGCCAGCGTGTCCTGCGGGCGCAACAGCCGGCGAAGCCGCCGCGTCAGCGCAATAAGGACATTGTCACCGGCGGCGATCCCGAGCAGTTCATTGACCTGCTTGTAACGGTCGATGTCGATCGCAAGCACCGTCGGCCTGATGTTGTTGCCGTCGGACATCAAAAGGATCGCCTGCAGGCGATCGAGGAAAACCTGCCTGTTCGGCAGGCCGGTCAGATTATCGAGAAGCGCGTTGTGCAGGAGCCGCTCGACCGAATTGCGCTGTTCGGTGATGTCGACGATGGTTCCGACGCAGCGGATGATTTCGCCATTGGCGCCGAGCACCGGCCGCGCGCGGATCGACAGCCAGTGATAATGGCCGTCCTCAGCGCGTATGCGAAACTCGTGGTTCAGCCGGCCGCGCCGATGCTCCAGAAGGACATCGAGCGTCGCGCGGAACCGGTCGCGGTCATCCGGATGAAGCCGCGGCACCCAATTGCGCACCGGGCCGTTCATCGTGCCGAGGGAAAGCCCGAGCTGGTGCGAAATATCGGGCAGCGTGACGACCCGGTCGCGCGCCACGTCCCAGTCCCAGACCGTGTCGCCCGAGCCGGTCAGCGCCAGTGCCTGGCGCTCGAGATCGGAGAAGAGACCTTGCTGGTAGGCACCGCCGGCAAAAGCGTGCTGCATGACCGTGAAGCCGATCAGCAGCACGATCAGCACGAGGCCGCCGCCAAGCGCCGGCTGGACGATGTCGTTGGCAAGTTGACCGGTAACGGCAAGCCACGCGCCGAAGAGCCAGACGAGGATCAGGAGCCAGGCGGGGACGAGAAGGATGGCGCGGTCGTAGCGGTTGAAACCGAGATAGGCGATCAGCACGATGCCGACGGTCGCCGTCAATGCGAAGGAGAGGCGGGCGATGCCGGCCGCGATCGCCGGATCGTAAATGGCGACGCCGAAGAGCAGCGCCAGGCCGAGAATCCAGGCAAGCGTCGCATAGCCAAGATGCTGATGCCAGCGATTGAGGTTGAGGTAGGTGAAGAGAAAGATCACCAGGCCCGCCGCGAGGAAGACCTCGGTTCCGGCCCGCCAGATCCGCTCGTCGTCCGCCGTCATGCTGATCAGCTTCGACAGGAAGCCGAAATCGACGCAGATATAGGCAAGCACCGACCAGGCGAGCGCCGCCGTAGCCGGCAGCATCGACGTACCCTTGACGACGAAGAGAATGGTCAGGAACACCGCGAGCAGGCCGGCAATACCGAGTACGATGCCGCGATAGAGCGTAAACGCGTTTACGGTGTCCTTGTAGGCCTCCGGTTGCCAGAGATAGATCTGCGGCAGATCCGGCGTCGCAAGCTCGGCGACGAAGGTGACGACGGCGCCGGGGTTGAGGGTGATACGGAAGACATCGGCCTCGTCGCTCGGCTGCCGGTCGAGCGAAAAGCCCTCGCTCGGGGTGATCGAGAGAATGCGCTGCGAGCCAAGATCGGGCCAGAACAGCTTGGAATTCACCAGCCGGAAATGCGGCGCGACGATTACGCGTTCGAGCTGCTCCTCCGAGACGTTCGCAAGTGCGAACACCGCCCAGTCTCCCTGGTGGTTCTCCGTGCTCGAGCGCACTTCGATGCGGCGCACGATTCCGTCGGTGCCGGGGGCGGTGGAGACCTGGAGGGCCTCGCCGTGCCCGCTATAGATTTCCGTCGTGGCGGTGAGGTCGAGAGCCGTGTCCTCGCGCGAGATCTTTACTGGCTCGAGGGCATGCGCAACGCCGCCGGCAAGGCCGAGAGCGAAGATGGCAAGTGCCACCAGAAACGCCGCCAACCTTTTGGCTGGCCATGCGAACGGCTTGCGAGTCAGAGGCATCAAAGGGGCATATTCCTGTTCGGTACGGCATCCGTGACGAGCAGCGAAAACATCAGGTGATCTCGCCACTGCCCGTTTATCTTCAAGTACTGTCTCAAGTAGCCTTCACGCTCAAAGCCGGCCTTTTCAAGGAGCCGGATGCTCCGCGCGTTCTCCGGAATACAGGCTGCTTCGATACGGTGCAACTCGAGCGTCGAAAAGATGTATGGGATGACCAGCTTCAGCGCCTGGTACATATGCCCCTGGCCCGCATATCGCTGCCCCATCCAATAGCCAATCATGCAGTTCTGCGCGGCACCCCGGCGGATATGGCCGATGGTGAGCCCCCCGAGAAGGGTGTCGTCGGGTTTTCGGAACAAGAACAGCGGCACTGCCTGCCCGGACGCATGTTCCTGTTCGTTGCGGATGACGCGGCTGCGGAATGCGCTCTCGGTCATCTCGTCGGCGCGCCAGGTCGGTTCCCATGGCTCCAGGAAGGCTCGGCTCTCGCTGCGCAGCCGGTACCATTGGCGATAATCGGCGTAACGGGGAAGGCGCAGGAGGTAATGCTCATTGGCTATCTCGACGGTCTCGGGCTGCCGCGACAGGAACCGAAAAACCGATCGTGCCATATATGCCTCCGGGCCAAGCTCACCGGCCGAGCGGATGTAGATGCGCCCCGCGCTGCTCGTTCCGCTCCAGCCATCCACGCAACAGGGGAGGGAATTCTTCCCTGCGACGCTGCAGCCGCTTCGAGAGCGAACGCGCCGCATTGCGAAACGTTGCACAAGTTTAAACCCAAATCGATTCCGATTTTAGGAATTCTGCAAGAAAATCACGGTCTACGCCCCTGCGGCAGATGGGCCTCAGCGGCAGAGGCTTCAATCAGCCAGCCATGGCATGCACGGCCGCAGGCTTGGCGGTCAGCGAGGACACAATATCGGTCATCGGCTCGAGCTGTTCGAGAGGGCCGATCGCCGAAAGTGTGGGGACAGTGTC
>JAPSJG010000448.1 GCA_031178305.1 Sinorhizobium sp. | reverse complement strand
GCCATATTCGTTGAAAATCGGGGCGGCGATGCAGCGCATGCCGAGCGTATGCTCCTCGTCGTCGATCGACCAGCCGCGATAGCGGATTTCTTCGATGTTGGCTATGAGAGACGACAGCGTGTCGAGCGTGCGCTCGGTGAAGTGCGCGAACACCCTTCCGTTCAAGGCCTTGGCGATCTCGGTATCGGACCAGGTGGAAAGAATCGCCTTGCCGATGCCTGACGCGTGGATAGGCCCCCGCCGGCCGGGCCTAAAGAAGGCGCGCATCGGCGCGTGGCTCTCGACCTGCGAGATGAAGACAACGTCACCGCCATCCTCGATGCCGATATTTGCCGTCTCGCCGCTTTCCTCCATCAGCCCTTGCAGGAAGGGCCGGCTGATCGTGCCGAGCTTGCGGAAGCGAAGGAAAGCGTTGCCGATCTCGAAGGCCTTGACGCCGATCGTCCAATTGCCGGTGTCCCCGTCATGCGTGACCATGTAATGGCCCGCAAGCGATTTCAGTAGCCGGTGTACCGTGGAAGGCGCCATGCCTGTGCGTTCCGAGAGCGATGTCAGTGTCGAGCCATCCCCCTCGGCAATGATCGCGAGCAGCGACAGGGCGCGGTCGAGCACCTGGACTGAGGAGGGAACGGAATTACCCGCCGCCTTGCGTCCACGCTTTCCCTTCACCGTCAATTCCATGGGCTGCTCCAAATCACTGCCGCTCATAATCATCTACAGCGATTGCGTTCGATTTTCCCATATTTCTTGAAAATCATTATTTCCATATGATGGGAATGATTTCCACATTTGCATTGATCGAGCCTCCGGATGGTTTATCATCTCACTTGAACAGGAGGAGTTGCCATGACCAAGATGCGCGCCGTCGATGCGGCAGTTCATGTTCTGGAGAAGGAAGGCATCGATTGTGCCTTCGGCGTTCCGGGTGCCGCCATCAATCCGCTCTATTCGGCGCTGAAGGCGCGCGGCTCCATCCGCCACATCCTGGCGCGTCATGTCGAAGGCGCTTCGCATATGGCGGAGGGTTACACCCGAGCAAAGCACGGCAATATCGGAGTATGTATCGGCACCTCGGGTCCGGCCGGCACCGATATGATTACCGGTCTCTACTCGGCCTCGGCGGATTCGGTCCCGATCCTCTGCATCACCGGCCAGGCGCCTAGGGCACGCCTCGACAAGGAGGATTTCCAGGCGGTTGACATCGCGGCGATTGCCGCGCCGGTGGCGAAATGGGCGGTCACCGTCATGGAACCGGCGCTCGTTCCCTTCGTCTTCCAGAAGGCCTTTCATCTGATGCGCTCGGGCCGACCCGGCCCGGTGCTGATCGACCTGCCTGTCGACGTCCAGCTTGCGGAGATTGAATTCGACCCGGAAACCTACGAGCCGCTCGCTCCCTACAGACCCGCCGCTACCCGCGCGCAGGCCGAAAAGGCGATTGCGATGTTGAATGCTGCGGAACGGCCGCTGATCGTCGCCGGCGGCGGCATCATCAATGCGGACGCCTCCGACTTGCTCGTCGAATTTGCCGAGATCACCGGCGTTCCAGTCGTCCCGACTTTGATGGGCTGGGGCACGATCCCGGACGATCACCCGCTGATGGTCGGCATGTGCGGACTTCAGACCTCGCATCGCTACGGCAACGCGACGCTGCTGGCCTCGGATTTCGTCTTCGGCATCGGCAACCGTTGGGCTAACCGCCATACGGGCAATATTCCGACCTATACGGAGGGTCGCAACTTCATCCATGTCGATATCGAGCCGACGCAGATCGGCCGGGTCTTCGCCCCGGATTTCGGGATCGTCTCGGACGCGGGTGCTGCGCTCAAGCTCTTCCTCGACGTAGCGACGGAATGGAACACAGCCGGCAAGCTCAGGGACTGGTCGGCATGGGCGGCGGAATGCCGTGAGCGCAAGCGCACCATGCTGCGCAAGACGCATTTCGATCAGACGCCGCTGAAACCTCAGCGCGTCTACGAGGAGATGAACAAGGCATTCGGCCGCGACACCTGCTATGTCACGACGATCGGCCTCAGCCAGATCGCAGGCGCGCAGTTCCTGCATGTCTATCGGCCTCGCAACTGGATCAATTGCGGCCAGGCCGGACCTCTTGGCTGGACGCTGCCGGCAGCACTCGGCGTGCGCGCCGCCGATCCGAGCCGGCCAATCGTGGCGCTCTCCGGCGACTACGATTTCCAGTTCCTGATCGAGGAGCTGGCGGTCGGAGCGCAGCACAAGCTCCCCTACCTGCATGTCGTCGTGAACAATTCCTATCTCGGCCTGATCCGCCAGGCCCAGCGCGGCTTCGACATGGATTTCGAGGTGAGCCTCGCCTTCGAGAACGTCAATGCGGGCGACGACGCGGAGAAAGGCTACGGCGTCGATCACGTGGCGGTCGCCGAGGGGCTTGGCTGCAAGGCGATCCGGGTGAAGAGCCCCAACGAGTTCGCCAACGCCTTCGAGCGCGCTCAGGCACTGATGGAGAAATATCAGGTTCCGGTCGTCATCGAATTCATCCTGGAGCGCGTCACCAACGTCGCCATGGGTGCGGACATCAACGCCGTCGTGGAGTTCGAGGAACTCGCCGAACGCGGCGAGGACGCCCCGACTGCGATCGCTGCCGCCCTGCTCGACTGAAAGATTTTCAACGGAGGAGTAACCCATGCCGAGATTTGCGGCAAACCTGACCATGCTCTTCAACGAGGCGCCGTTCCTCGATCGCTTTGCGCTCGCCGCCAAGGCCGACTTCAAGGGCGTAGAGTTTCTCTTTCCCTATGAATTCGAGATGATGGCGCTGCGTGCCGCCCTCGATCAGCATGGGCTCGTCCAGGTGCTGCACAATCTACCGGCGGGCGACTGGGCGCGCGGCGAGCGCGGCATCGCCATCCTGCCGGATCGTATCGACGAGTTCCGCCGGGGCGTCGCAAGCGCAATCGATTATGCGACGGCGCTCGACTGCAAGCAGGTGAACTGCCTCGTCGGCACCGCGCCCGATGGCGTGCCTGACGGCGTGTTGCGCACGACGCTCGTAGCGAATTTGAAACTTGCGGCAAGCGAACTCGGTAAGCACGGCATCCGGCTCCTGATCGAGCCGATCAACCGCTTCGATATTCCGGGCTTCTATCTGAACACGGTCGGTCAAGCCGCCTCGATCATCGACGAGGTCGGCAGCGACAACCTGTTCATCCAGTACGATCTCTACCACCAGCAGCGCACGGAAGGCGAGCTGGTCGGCACCTACCAGCGCTACCGCGAGAAGATCGCGCATATCCAGCTGGCCGATAATCCCGGCCGCAACGAGCCGGGGACCGGCGAGATCAACTACCCGTTCGTGTTCGATGCGCTGGAGGCCGCCGGCTACGGCGGCTGGATCGGCTGCGAGTACAAGCCGCTGACGACCACGGCGGAGGGGCTTGGC
>JAPSJG010000447.1 GCA_031178305.1 Sinorhizobium sp. | reverse complement strand
CGTGCGCAGCGGTTACTCCGCGTCGGCGATCCTCAGCGTCTCGAGCGTCGGCATCGAGGTGATGTTGTAGCCGGAATCCACGTAGTGGATCTCGCCGGTGACGCCGCGGGAGAGGTTCGACAAGAGGTAAAGCGCCGAACTGCCGACGTCGTCGATGGTGACGGTTCGGCGGAGCGGCGAGTTCATCTGCTGCCAGGAGAGCATGGCGCGCGCATCCGAAATGCCGGCGCCGGCAAGCGTGCGGATCGGGCCGGCGGAGATCGCGTTGACGCGGATGCCGCGCGGACCGTAATCGGCGGCGAGATAGCGGACCGAGGCTTCGAGCGCAGCTTTCGCAACGCCCATCACGTTGTAGTTCGGCATGACCCGAACCGAACCGCCATAGGTGAGCGTCAGCATACTGCCGCCCTCGCTCATCAGACCGGCGGCGCGCTTGGCAATCTCGGTGAAGGAGAAGCAGGAAATCACCATAGTGCGGCTGAAGTTCTCCCGCGTCGTGTCCGCGTAGAGCCCCTTGAGCTCGTTCTTGTCGGAAAAGCCGATCGCATGGACGATGAAGTCGAGCTTGCCCCAGCGCTCCTTGATGGCGGCGATGACGGCGTCTACCGAGGCGATATCCTCGACATCGCAGGGCAGCAGGAATTCGGAATTGAGTTCCGCCGCGAGTGGCTTCACCCGCTTGCCGAGAGCCTCGCCCTGATAGGTGAAGGCGAGTTCCGCCCCCTGGGCGGCGAGCGCCTTCGAGATTCCCCAGGCAATAGAATGATTATTGGCCACACCCATGATGAGGCCGCGCTTTCCATTCATCAGTCCGTTCATTCTATTATCCGTTATAGCGCTGGAACACGAGCGTCGCGTTGGTGCCGCCGAAGCCGAAGGAATTCGAGAGAACCGTGTCGATCCGGGCGTTGTCGATCCGCTTGCGCACGATCGGCACGCCTTCGAATTCCGGGTCAAGCTCGCTGATATGTGCGCTTTCGCCGATGAAGCCGGCCTGCATCATCAGGAGGCCGTAGATCGATTCCTGGACGCCGGCCGCGCCGAGCGAATGGCCGGTCAGCGACTTGGTCGACTGGATGTGCGGCATATTCTCGCCGAAGACATCGCGGATCGCGCCGATTTCCTTCTGATCGCCGACCGGCGTCGCAGTGCCGTGGGTGTTGATGTAGTCGACCTCGCCCTTCACGGTTGAAAGCGCCTGGCGCATGCAGCGCACCGCCCCTTCGCCGGAGGGGGCGACCATGTCGTAGCCGTCGGAGGTCGCGCCGTAGCCGACGAGCTCGGCATAGATCTTGGCGCCGCGCGCCTTCGCGCGCTCCAACTCCTCGAGCACGACAACGCCGGCGCCGCCGGCGATTACGAAGCCGTCGCGGCTTACGTCATAGGCGCGCGAGGCGGTGGAGGGCGTGTCGTTGAACTTCGAGGACATGGCACCCATGGCGTCGAAGAGGTTGGACATCGTCCAGTCGAGGTCCTCATGGCCGCCGGCGAACATCACGTCCTGCTTGCCCCACTGGATCATCTCCGCCGCATTGCCGATGCAGTGCGCCGAGGTCGAGCAGGCGGACGAGATGGAGTAGTTGACACCGTGGATCTGGAACCAGGTCGCGAGCGTCGCGGAAGCGGTCGAGGACATCGCCTTCGGCACGGCGAAGGGACCGATACGCTTGGGGCTGTTATTCTTGAGGGTGATCTCGGACGCTTCGACGATGGTGCGCGTCGAGGCGCCGCCCGAGCCCATGATGATGCCGGTCCGCTCGTTGGTGATGTCGGCGGCTTCAAGGCCGGCGTCCGTGATCGCCTGCTTCATCGCCACGTGGTTCCAGGCGCCGGCCTGCGACAGGAAGCGCATGGCGCGCCGGTCGACGAGGTCGCTCGCGTCGAGCGTCGGTCGGCCCCAGACCTGGCACCTGAATCCGTGCTCGGCGAAATCCGGAGAAAACGTGATGCCCGACTTCGCCTCACGCAGCGATGCAGTGACCTCGTCGGCATCATTGCCGATCGAGGAAACGATACCGAGGCCCGTTACAACAACCCGTCTCATGGTAGATGACCTTTTCTTCGGTTGGATTCGTGCGGGGGACGGCCCGCAGTTCAGCCGGCCTTTTCCTGGAAAAGGCCGACCCTGAGGTCGCTAGCCCTGTAGATCTCTTCCCCATCGGCCTTCATCCAGCCGTCGGCAATGCCGAGAACCAGGCGGCCGCGCATGACGCGCTTGAAGTCGATGCCGTATTCGACCAGCTTGGTCTTCGGTGTCACCATGCCGGTGAACTTTACCTCGCCGGTGGAGATCGCGCGGCCCTTGCCGGGCTCGCCAAGCCAGCCGAGGAAGAAGCCGGTCAGCTGCCACATGGCGTCGAGCCCGAGGCAGCCCGGCATCACCGGATCGCCCATGAAATGGCAAGGGAAGAACCAGAGATCCGGCGTGATGTCGAATTCTGCGCGCACATAGCCCTTGTCGTGCGGACCGCCGGTCTCGGAAATATCGGTGATGCGGTTGAACATCAGCATCGGCGGCAGCGGCAGCTGCGCATTGCCTGGGCCAAACATTTCGCCTCGGCCGCAGGTCAGGATTTCCTCATAGCTGAAGCTGGATTGCCTGGTGGTCATGAATGGTTGTTTCCCCGCGTGTCTCAAAGTTATGTCGGGCTTGCTTTAGAGCAAGTCCGGCCTGAATTGAAGCGCAGCCCGCCTCAGGCTGCAGTTTGTCACGTTCTTCCAAGTAGAGCGAGTATTCAGGCCCAATAGCCACCCGGGCATTGTGCTCCATTCCGCTCCCCATGGCGATATCGTTCCGCCGTCGCTTACAGTATGAATGTGGCCGCGACCAGAGTTAAATGCCCGGCTTCCCCCGCTTTGGGCCGATTTTCAGGCCATTTGCGCCCCTCTCGCGGCCGGAATCTATTGAAAGCATCGGCGCTAGAAGTTATATCGCAAGCTGATAGTCCATGGGTCCCAGCAGAAATATCGGAACGGCTGCCGCATGACGAAAGCAATGGAGATCTCTTCGCAGGAAAGGCTGCGCAAATCAGGGCTGCGCCCGACGCGCCAGCGCATTGCGCTTGCCGATTTGATCTTCGCCAAGGGCGACCGTCACCTGACGGTGGAGGAATTGCACGAGGAGGCGGTCGCCGCTGGTTTTCCGGTTTCTCTCGCGACCGTCTACAACACGCTGCACCAGTTCACCGAAGCGGGCATGATCCGCGTTCTCGCCGTCGAGAGCGCCAAGACCTATTTCGACACCAACGTTTCCGATCACCACCACTTCTTCATAGAGGGGGAAAACGAGGTTCTTGATATTCCGGTAAGCAATATCCAGATCGGCAACCTGCCCGAGCCGCCGGAAGGCATGGAAATCTCGCATGTCGATGTGGTGATCCGCCTGCGCCACAAATCCGAGCGCTGAACGCCTGAC
>JAPSJG010000446.1 GCA_031178305.1 Sinorhizobium sp. | reverse complement strand
GCCTTGGCAATCGCATGAAGCGCTCCCAACTGGAACAATATGTGCTTCTCCAGTTCCTCGGCATCCATCGGCATGACACGCCGGCCGAATCCCATGCGGTCCGGGTAGCTGACATGGGCGCCGAGGTCGACCTCGTACTCCTTTGCGAGCCGCACTGTCCGGTCCATGATGACCGGATCGCCGGCATGATAGCCACAAGCGACATTAGCAGAGGTGATGAGCGGCATGAGTGCTGCGTCATCGGCAATCATATAGGGGCCGAAGCCCTCGCCAAGATCCGCATTGATGTCAATCCGCATCGCGGGTCCTCCCATGGAACACTCGTTCTGAACGGCAACGGCTCTGCGCTAGCCGTCAGCTGCAAAATTCAAAAACGGGGATGCCGTATCCGACGACATCTCCCTCCTCACGCAGTCTGCGTCCAAGCACGCCCGGCTGATCGGCCACGACGGAGGTGACGACCGCGCCCGTGGTCACATAGGCAACCGGCTCCCCTGCCTTAACCAGGTTTCCTTCGGCATATCTTTCGTGGGGCCGAGCCGGGTGTGCGAAAGCAAGCCGTCCAATGGAAACGGTGGAGAAAATCTCCGGCGCGGTCGCGCCAGCCGGTATCTCTTGGTCTGACGGACCGTTTTCCGGGCCAGGCCCGAGCCGCAACGAAACGCTGTCCCTGCCATCCGAAAGGGAGACATAAGCAAAGCCGTATTCGAGCATCAGCCCCAGAATTTCGTTCAGCCGTTCCGCAATCATTGCTTCCTCCATGTCACCGCAAGGCGGTGCTGGAGACCAGCGTCGCGCTCGAGCGCTGCGAGATATGCGTCCGTTTCCTCATGGGCGTGGCCGGCGCCCGCCAGATCCGTTTCGACGAAACGAAGACTGTCGCCAGGTCGCGCCTGCGCGATCAGAGAGAGATCCGTGTCGATCACCACTCCGATCTTTGGATAGCCCCCCATGGTCGCGGCATCGGCGAGTTGGATGATCGGCTGCCCGCCTGCAGGCACCTGGATCACCCCTGGCACGACACCGTGCGAGCGCAACTCGATCGGGCGTCCAAGATTGAGCTCCGGCCCTTCGAGCCTATAGCCCGCCCTGTTGCTCTGTACGGTTACCTTCCACTCGGCAGTCCAGAAAGCAGCCTTCGAAGTTTCGTCATAGTCGTCATATTCCGCGGCTGGAATGACGCGCACTATGATCGGCGAAGGATTCGGCCCGCTTAATGCCGTCGGCGGCACGGCCCCGAGGCCGCCCTTCGGCAGCAGTATTTCGTTTCCTACTGCCTTGATGCGTTCGCCCTTGACGAGCGCGCGTCCGTCCAAGCCACCGAAACCCTCGCGGAGCTGCGTGCTGCGCGAAGCCAAGACCTCCGGCACGTCGACGCCGCCGGCGACGCAGATATAGGCGCGGCAACCCGCCCGCGGCGCCGCGAGCGTCAATATCTCTCCGGCATCGGCTCGGCTCGCCCAGTAGGGCGGCAGCGGGCGGCCATCGAGTTCGGCGGCGCAGTCCGCACCTGTTATCGCAAAGTTCACATCCGCGTCGAAGCGCAGGCGGAACGGCAGGATCGGGATTTCCAATCCAGCGGCGTTCCGGTCGTTGCCAAGCAGCAGGTTGCCGATGGCGAGCGATAGGCGGTCCATGGCCCCCGAGCGGCAGACACCGTAGCGGTAAAATCCGCTCCGACCGAGATCCTGGACAGTAACCAGCGTCGGCGTTGAGAGTATCTCGATCATGCGACGATCCGCTCTGCCATGAACCGAATGATGTCGCCCGGTTTCAACAGCGCTGGCGGCCGACGCTCAGGATCGAAGAAACTGATCTCGGCGCGACCGATGGTGTGCCAGCCGCTCGGTCCCGCCGAGGCGGAAACGCCCGTTTGCAGGCCGGCGACAGAGAGCGAGCCAGCCGGAATGCTCAGCAGCGGCACCTTGCGACGAGGCATGAACAGCCGCGCGTCGAGGCCACCGAGATAGCAGTAACCCGCATGGCTGCCGACGGCATAAACCGTGTAATCCGGCTCGGTGTGGATGCGCACGACCTCGTCGACCGAGAGCCCGGTTCCCTCCGCCACGTCGTGAAGATGGGGACCGCCCTCGCCGCCATAGACTATTGGGATCTTCAGCACGGTCGGCTCGACGTGTTTTTCCGCGCCACTCTCCCAGGCGTCCTGTAGTAAGGTCCTGAAGAGATCGAGCTCGCACGGTGGCTCAGAAAGGAGGAGTATGAGATTGGTCATGCCGGGCACGGCCTCGACGACCGTATCCCACTGGGCAGCCGCATCGGCCAGCGCCCAAATTCGCCTTTGATGTTCGAGGTCGAATTCACCTGGTGCCTCGAACAGGATGGCGCAGGAGCCAAGCGGCGTTATGCGTGGCTTCTCGAGATGCACGGCCGCGGCATTCATGCAACGTTCCTCGCCGCTAGCAGTTTTTCCAGGTGATGAATGTCCACGCCGCCGGCGATGAAGCTCTCGTCCGCGAGCAATTCGGCGTGCAGCGGCGCATTGCAAGCCGGGCCGTCGATCACCAACTCGGAAAGTGCAAGGCGCATGCGCGCCAGCGCCTCGTCTCGTGTAGCGCCATGCACGATCAGCTTGGCGATCATGGAGTCGTAGCAGGAAGGGATCGTATAACCTCGTGCGGCATGGGTGTCGACCCGCACGCCGGGGCCGCCCGGTAGCGTGAGTTCACCGATGCTGCCGGGCTGCGGCGCAAAGGTGAAGGGATCTTCGGCGTTGATGCGGCATTCGAGCGAATGCCCCGAAATCTGGATGTCGCGCTGCCGGACCCGTAAGGCCTCGCCGCGCGCGATCTGCAGTTGTGCGGCGACGATGTCGATGCCGGTGACCATCTCCGTCACGGGGTGCTCGACCTGGACGCGCGTGTTCATCTCGATGAAGTAGAAGGCACCGTCCTCGTAGAGGAACTCGAAGGTGCCCGCCCCGACGTAGCCGATTTGACGGCAAGCCTCTGTACAGCGCTCGCCGATTGCAGCGATCGCCGCGCGGTCGATGCCGGGCGCCGGCGCCTCCTCGATCACCTTCTGGTGACGCCGCTGCAGCGAACAGTCGCGGTCGCTCAGCCAGACAGCGTGCCCATGGCTGTCGCACAGCACCTGGATCTCGACATGCCGCGGCCGCTCAAGGAACTTTTCGATGTAGATTTCGGGATTGGCGAAGAAGCGTGCAGCCTCCTCGCGGGTAATGGCCGCCGCCTTGGCGAGCTCGGCCCGTGACCGGACGACCCGCATGCCGCGGCCGCCGCCGCCGCCGGCCGCCTTGAGGATGACAGGATAGCCGATTTTGGCGGCGATCCGCGCGGTCTCCGCGTCGTCGCTCAGCGCCTCGGTGGAGCCGGGGACACAGGGCACGCCGGCGGCGATCATCGCCTTCTTCGCCGCGACCTTGTTTCCCATGGTTC
>JAPSJG010000445.1 GCA_031178305.1 Sinorhizobium sp. | reverse complement strand
TGCTGTCTTCTTACGTTGCCATATTCTACGTCACGCCGTACGACGAGTTTACTATCACACTGAAAACCTCGTCCGGTGGTACTGAGGCAATTACGACAGAGGACGTACAATTCGCACTAAGGCTCAAGGGCGCTATTGAGGCGGCATTCGTACAGCGCCGAGATGTTCTCATGCCGGCGATCGCTCCTGCCGGTCTGCCTCTTTGGCGAGGCGCATATACCGCTGCACGGTGCAATAGGAGAGGTCAGCCTCACGCTTGACCCGTTCCATGAATTCCGCATGGGGAAGAGCGGCCTTGACTGCTATCGTAGTTCCCCCAGGTTCAAGTGAACCTAAGAACGCGAACACAAAATGAACATGGCTCCGAAAATCTCTTCCTATGAATGACAGGAGTCCCGCAAAGCCTTTCGGCGGTGTCACGCCATTGTCACGATCAAAGGCTAAGAGATAGCCACCTCGCCATTGACCACGGATGTACTGGCACTGGCGGAGGTCATACGGAAGGTCGGGTTGCCCCGGCCTTTTTGTTTGCCGCGTCCACTCCAGCCGCAACTCGCACAAAGGTCTCGGCAGCATTTGAATGCCGCATGTTTGGATCGCCGCTCACACCTCAATGCGCCACCTGCGCTGCCGCCGACATCACCTCGTCGGGCGACGGAGCGCGGAACATGTTGCGCCCGTCAGGCGACGCCTCCGTGAAACACCAGCGCACGACGCCGTCGCGGTCGAGCAGGAATTCGCCGACGAGTTGTCCCATCGCGACGGCGTTCATGCGGTTGTCGTCTTCCGTCACCTCGTAGCCGTCCGCCTGCTGGAGATATTCGGAGGCCGCTATCGGGTTCATCGGTTCCGGCAATTCGCCTGGCATTTCCACACGCATCGACATTGCCGTCTGCATGCTCATTTTGTGCGGCCAATCATCCTCGTCGTCGGTGAATTCCAGGTTCGGCAGGCCGAAAGCCCGGTGGGAGATACGCTCGGGGTCGGCGGCGGCCAAAAGATCCGGCAAGGGATGGTAGCGGAAATAGAGACGCGCCCGCTCGATCGGCGTGTTCACGACCGTCAGGCTCTCGACGCCTCTTTCGTTCAACGCGGCCTTGAGTTGCGCCATCGTGGCGATCTGGCGGCGGCAGAACGGACATTGAAGCCCCCTGAACAGCCCCACTAGGACCGGCTTTCGCCCGCGAAAGTCGTCGATGGCGATCTTGCCCTCATGGGTGATTGCATCGAGCACCACGTTGGGCGCCCGATCGCCCGGTTGCAACGGCCCGGAACTGCGATATTCTTCCATCGCTGTCTCCTCCCAAAACGCCTACAGCGCCGCGCGTCTTATCAGGCGCAAAGGTCTTCACCTCCCGGAAGGCCAATCAGTCAAGGAACGGCAGGATCACCAAGGCCGCTGGATCGAGATCATGTCGCGCGCAAACGTCGCGAGCCAAAGCGAAAAAGCGTTCTGCCTCGGCAAGATCACCTTCATCGAGACAAAGTGTCGCCAGCCCATCATAGCATGGAAACAACACCTGCGCTTCGCCCGTCTCGCCGGCAAGATCGAGTGCCTCGCGGTAAAGTGCGCGGGCATCCTGCGGACGGCCATGGCATTGGCAGATCTGCCCGAGGACCAGGAGCGACACCGGTAGATGATCGCGCTGATCGAGCGCGCGGTCGATTTCGACCGCCTTCTCTGCCGCTGGCATGCCCGTCGCCCCGCAACGGTCGGTGAAGGTGCAATAGGCCACCGCAAGATTGGCGAGCAGCCGCGCCTGGAAGCCGAGGTCGCCGATGCGCCGCGCCATATCGAGGCCACGCCGGCAGATATCGATGGCAAGCCTCGGATCGACGATCGTGTAGAGCACGGCGAGATTGGTATACCCCCGGCATGCCGCTTGCAGCAGTTCCGTCGCTTCGGCGACGGCCACGCTCTCTTCCACTGCCACGATCGCTTCCGGGGTGCGGCCACGCCGCGCCAGCGCCACGCCTTTTGTATTCAGCGCCTCGGCGGTCACCAGCGCCGCCTCTCGCCTCGTCTCATCGCCGGCATCCGCCGCCAGCGACTTCACCCGCGTCAAGGCCTCGTCAGCCCAACTGGCGGCGCCCAGATAATCACCCATTCGAAAGGCAAGATGGCCGCGCTCCTGCAGCAGCGAGGCGCTCTCGACCGGGGCCTCGACGCTTTCGAGAAGTGCCGCGGCCTCGGCGAAATTCGCCTGCGCCCGATCACGCTTGCCCGCCTCCCAGACAAGATGGCCGAGCTTGCGGAGGATGCGCGCGGACGCCGCCGGATCCTTCGAAATGCGGTCGGAGCCAAGCAGCGCGCGGTAATGCTCCTCCGCCTCGGTCCGCTTGCCCGAAGGAACCAGCAGATCGGCGACGCGCTCGCGGGCAAGGTACCACTGCGCCCCTTGCTCGCCGAGCGCTGTAAGCGCCGCCATGGCTTGGCCGTAAAAGCGGATGGCGTCCTCGTTGGCGTAGAGCTGACACGCGCGATCTCCCGCAGCAATCAGGTAGCGAGCGCCCTTCGCCCGGTCCGCCGACTGGCTGTAGTGATGGCCGAGAAAGGCCAGGTCCTCGAAATGCTCCGGGCTCTCGCCATAGCGGCGCTCCAGGGCGCTTGCGATCGCCGCGTGGATCTCCGCCCTGCGCTTGACGAGCAGGTTGTTGTAGACGACTTCGTGAAGCAGCGACTGCACGAAATGATAGGCCTGAACTCCGCCCTCGGCCGCCTCCTCGAGGATTTCCGCATCGCAAAGCAGTTCCAGGCCGGAAGCGACCTCGGCGGGATCAGACGAAATGGCGGCCAGTAGCTCGGTGTCAAATCGCGGGCCGATGACTGCGGCGTGGTGCACGAGGCGCCGCACCTCCTGCGGCAACCGGTCGACGCGTGCAAGCAGCATCGCTTCGATGCCAACGGGGATCTCTGCGGTTAATTCGGCGTCCGCCGCTTGCCATCGGGAGCCGTCGCGTTTCAGGGTCTGAAGTTCGATCAGGCCGCGCACGATCTCCTCTATGAAGAGGGGGTTGCCGCCGGCCCGCGCCAGGATGCTCGTGCGCAGCGGCTTCGGGAGGCTACTCTCGCCGAAAAGGGCGCTAAGAAGCCGCTGGCCTTCGGCGACGGAGAGCGGAGCGAGGCGCAAGGAGGTTGTGCCCGTGCGGGCGGGTGCAAGCCGTTCGGCCCCGCCGCCCGGTCGCTGGGTGACGATCACCATCAGCGGACGACGATCCAGCCGGTCGAGTACGAATCGCAGTGCCTCGAGCGAGGCCGAATCCGCCCAGTGCAAATCCTCGATGACGAGAAGCAGCGGCGCGCTGTCGAGTCGCCGCTCGAACATGGAGCGGATGACCAAGAAGTGCTGCCGTCGAACCTGTTCGGGAGCGACATGCTGGAGAGCGCCTTCGCGATCTGCCATGCCAAGGATATGGAAGAGAAGAGGCATCAGGCCGGCGATCTCGCTTGCGGCGAA
>JAPSJG010000444.1 GCA_031178305.1 Sinorhizobium sp. | reverse complement strand
CGACCGGCACGATTCGCGTCCGTGCAGCACTCGAGAATGCCGGCGGCCGGCTGATTCCCGGACAGTTTGTTCGCATCCGCATCGGCGATCCGGCGCCGGCGGATAAGCTGGTGATCAGCGATCGCGCCATCGGCTCCGACCAGGACAAGAAATTCGTGCTGGTCGTCGGCGCCGACAACAAGGTCGAGTACCGGCCGGTGACGCTCGGGCCGATCGCCGATGGCCTCAGGATCGTCGAAAACGGCCTGGCGCCCGGCGAAACCATCGTCATCAATGGCTTGCAGCGCGTCCGCCCCGGCGTCGTCGTGGCGCCGCAGCCGGCGGAGCAGGCAACCGCCTCAATCGCCAAGCCATAGCGCCGGCGGCCTCGCCCCTTCGGCGAGGCCCTGGAACCGAACATCAAGCCGCATGCGAAGCCCGCGGGTGAGGACCCTCGCCCGCAGAGGCCGCCCGTGTACCTCACCGTGTCCCAAGGGGGATGACATGAACTTTTCACGCTTTTTCGTCGACCGCCCGGTCTTCGCGGGCGTTCTCTCGGTGCTCATTTTCGTCGCGGGCCTGATCGGCATGACCGGTCTGCCCATCTCGGAATATCCGGAAGTTGTGCCGCCACAGATCGTCGTGCGGGCCCAATATCCCGGTGCCAACCCGGCCGTCATCGCCGAAACCGTCGCGACCCCGCTCGAAGAGCAGATCAACGGCGTCGAGGGCATGCTCTACATGCAGAGCCAGGCGACCGCCGACGGGCTTATGACGCTCACCGTCACCTTCAAGCTCGGCACCGATCCCGACCATGCCCAGCAGCTCGTGCAGAACCGGGTCTCGCAGGCCGAGCCGCGGCTGCCGGAGGAGGTGCGCCGCCTCGGCATCACCACCGTGAAGAGCTCGCCCGACCTGACGCTCGTCGTGCATCTGCTCTCGCCGAACGGGCAATATGACATCAACTACCTGCGCAATTACGGCGTCTTGAACGTCAAGGACCGGCTGGCGCGGGTCGCGGGCGTCGGCCAAGTGCAGATCTTCGGCGGCGGCGACTATTCGATGCGAGTCTGGATTGATCCGGAAAAGGCCGCCGAGCGCGGGCTTGCCGCGAGCGACATCGCCAATGCCATCCGCGGACAGAACGTCCAGGCGGCTGCCGGCGTGATCGGCGCCTCGCCCTCCGTGCCAGGACTCGACCTGCAGCTCTCCGTCAACGCGCAAGGACGCCTGAAAACGCCCGAGGACTTCGCCGACATCGTTGTGAAGTCCGGGGGGAATGGCGAAATCACGCGCCTCGGCGACGTCGCGCGCATCGAAATGGGCGCGGCGGACTATTCGCTGCGCTCGCTGCTGGACAACAAGGCCGCCGTTGGCATGGGCGTCTTCCAGGCCCCCGGCTCGAACGCTATCCAGATTTCGGAAAACGTCCACAAGGTCATGGCCGAACTGAAGCAGACCATGCCGGAGGGCGTCGACTACGAGATCGTCTACGACACGACGCAATTCGTCAGGGCTTCGATCGAATCGGTCGTGCATACTCTGCTCGAAGCGATCGCGCTGGTGGTCCTCGTCGTCATCGTCTTCCTGCAGACCTGGCGCGCCTCGATCATCCCGCTCGTCGCCGTGCCAGTCTCGATCGTCGGCACCTTCGCCGTGATGTATGTCTTCGGCTTCTCGATCAATGCGCTGAGCCTCTTCGGGCTGGTGCTGGCAATCGGCATCGTCGTCGACGACGCCATCGTCGTCGTCGAAAACGTTGAACGCAACATTCAGCAGGGCCTGTCGCCGGTGCAGGCCACCTATCGCGCCATGCGGGAGGTCTCCGGCCCGATCATCGCGATCGCGCTGGTGCTGGTCGCGGTATTCGTGCCGCTTGCCTTTATCACCGGCCTTACCGGGCAATTCTACCGCCAGTTCGCGCTTACCATCGCCATCTCGACGGTGATCTCCGCCTTGAACTCGCTGACGCTGTCACCGGCGCTTGCCGCCCTTCTCTTGAAGGATCACAACGCGCCGAAAGATCTTCTGACACGGGTCATGGACAAGCTCTTCGGTTGGTTCTTCCACGGCTTCAACCGATTCTTCGGAAAGAGCTCGGAGGCCTACGGCCGGGGCGTCGGCGGCATCCTCACGCGCAAGTCGCTGATCATGGGCGTCTACGTCATCCTGCTTGGCGTGACCTTCGTGCTCTTCCGCGCGGTCCCCGGCGGCTTCGTCCCGGCGCAGGACAAGCAATACCTGATCGGCTTTGCGCAATTGCCGGATGCGGCGACGCTCGACCGTACCGAGGACGTCATCCGGCGCATGAGCGACATCGCGATGAAGCATCCGGGCGTCGAGCACGCCATCGCCTTCCCCGGTCTCTCGATCAACGGCTTCACCAATTCGTCCAACTCCGGCATCGTCTTCGTGTCGCTGAAACCGTTCGAGGAGCGCAAGACACCCGAGCTTTCCGGCGGCGCGATCGCCATGCAGCTGAACCAGCAGTTCGGCGCGATCCAGGATGCCTTCATCGCCATGTTCCCGCCGCCTCCGGTCCAGGGTCTTGGTACGACGGGGGGATTCAAGCTGCAGATCGAGGATAGGAACGGCCTAGGCTACCGGGAGCTGGACGATGCGGCCAAGGCCTTTCTGGCGAAGGCGATGGAGGCGCCGGAATTGGCTGGGCTCTATTCGAGCTACCAGATCAACGTGCCGCAGCTCTATGCCGATCTCGACCGTGTAAAAGCGCGCCAGCTCGGCGTGGCGGTGACTGACGTCTTTGAAACCTTGCAGATCTACTTGGGCTCGCTTTACGTTAACGACTTCAACGCCTTCGGCCGCACCTACAGCGTGCGCGTCCAGGCGGACGCCAGCTACCGCAGCCATGCGGACGACATCGGCAAGCTGAAGGTGCGTTCGGCGTCCGGCGAGATGATTCCGCTCTCCGCGCTGCTCAAGGTCGAGCAGACGGTCGGTGCCGAGCGGGCGATCCGCTACAATGGCTTCCTCGCCGCCGACATCAATGGCGGGCCGGCGCCGGGCTTCTCCTCGGGCCAGGCGCAGGCGGCGATCGAGCGGATCTCGGCCGAGACCCTGCCGCCCGGCATCAGCTTCGAGTGGACGGACCTGACCTATCAGCAGATCCTTGCCGGCAATTCGGGCATTCTCATCTTCCCGCTGGCGCTGCTGCTCGTCTATCTCGTGCTCGCCGCGCAATATGAAAGCCTGATGCTGCCGATCGCGATCATCCTGATCGTGCCCATGGGCATCATGGCGGCGCTGACGGGCGTGTGGCTGACCGGCGGCGACAACAATGTCTTCACGCAGATCGGACTGATTGTGCTGGTGGGGCTTTCGGCAAAGAACGCGATCCTGATCGTCGAATTCGCTCGCGAGCTCGAGCTCTCCGGCAAAAGCGCCGTCAGTGCCGCGATCGAGGCAAGCCGCCTTCGCCTGCGACCGATCCTGATGACCTCGATGGCCTTCATCATGGGCGTCGTTCC
>JAPSJG010000443.1 GCA_031178305.1 Sinorhizobium sp. | reverse complement strand
TGGCGCAGATCTTCAACGTCCAGGACCGCGGCGAGAAGCTGATCGCCGAGCTGAAGGCGCGTGAGCATGCGGCGAAGACGAAGATCGCATCGGCCAATGGCAAGCTCTCCGCCGTGTTCTGGTTCTCGAGCGCCGAGCTCGATATCGATCCCTACGTGGCGGGCAGGAACGGCGCCCCCGGCTATATCATGAGGGCCCTCGGCATCCGCAATGTCATCGAGAGCGATGAGGAATGGCCGGCCGTCGGCTGGGAGACCATCGCCAAGTCCGATCCGACGATCATTGTCGCGGGCAAGATGGAGCGTCGCCGATTCCCTGCCGACGACATCGCGGTCAAGCGCCAGTTCCTGAGGTCCGACCCGGTCACGAGCCTCATGCCGGCGGTAAAGGACGGCCACGTCGTCGAAATGGACGCCCAGGCGATGAACCCGACGATCCGGACCATCGAAGGCCTCGAGGTTCTGGCCGAGGCCATCGCGAAATCCGGCCTGACCCAGTGATCGGCTTTGCGAACTCCCTGTCGAGGACAAGCGCAAGCCTGCTGGCGCTTGTCCTGCTGTTCGCCGCGCTCTGGTTGGGTGCGGCGATCGGCGAGACGGCGATTCCCATGGACGTCGTCGCTCGGACGATTGCCAATCGGCTATGGCAAGCGGGCTATCCCCTCGACCCGATCAACGAGGGCGTCGTCTGGAACTACCGCCTCAGCCGTGCCGTGGTGGCGGCCTGCTGCGGCTCAGCGCTTGCGCTTTCCGGCGTCGTGCTGCAGTCGCTGTTGCGCAACCCCTTGGCCGATCCGTACATTCTCGGGATCTCGGCAGGTGCATCGACGGGCGCGGTCGCCGTTGCTATCCTCGGTTTTGGCGCCGGTCTGCTGTCGCTGCCTGTCGGGGCGTTCCTCGGCGCGCTTCTCGCCTTTGGGCTCGTCAGCCTGCTCGCAATGCGCGCGGGCCGGGGGCACGGGGCGATCATCCTGGCCGGTGTCGCCGGCTCGCAGCTCTTCAACGCGCTCACCTCCTTGATCGTCACCAAGGCGGCCAATGCGGAGCAGTCGCGCGCTATCATGTTCTGGCTGCTCGGCAATCTGTCCGGCGTCCGGTGGCCGGATGCCTGGCTCGCGGTGCCCACCGCAGTGATCGGACTGCTTGTCTGTCTGTGGCATGCGCGCGCGCTCGATGCCTTCACCTTCGGCTCTGAGGCTGCCGCCTCGCTCGGCATCCCGGTCCGGCGGGTCTATGTCGTGCTGATCGGCGCATCGGCGATGATGACGGCGGCCATGGTCAGCATCGTCGGGTCAATCGGTTTCGCCGGGCTCGTCATCCCGCACGCGGCCCGCATGCTGGTCGGCATCCGGCACGGGCTGCTGCTGCCGGCCTCCGCTTTGATCGGCGCAATATTCATGATCGCCGCCGACGTCGTGTCGCGCGTGATCATTCCGGGGCAGGTGCTGCCGATCGGCGTCGTGACCGCGCTCGTCGGTGCACCGGCCTTCGCAATCCTTCTCGGCAAGCGCGGAGCGGATCGGTGAAATTGTCGGCATGCAACGTCTCGTGGTCCACGGGTGGGGTTTCCATCCTCGAGAACGTCTCACTCGATGTCGTGCCGGGTGAATTTCTCGGCATCGTCGGGCCGAACGGCTCCGGGAAGACGAGCCTTATGTCGCTTCTGTCAGGTCTCCGGCGGCCGAAGTCTGGTCGGGTGCTGCTGGACGGACAGGCCATCGACAGGCTGAGCCGGCGCGAGATCGCCAAGCATATCGCATTGGTCGAGCAACAGGCCGAAACGGGCGAGCGAATATCCGCTCGCCAGGCCGTGGAGCTCGGTCGTACGCCACATCTCGGTTCACTCGCCCCCTGGTCGTTGAAAGACGACGAGATTGTCGATGAAGCGATCCGAAACGTCGACATGGAGCGATTCGCGGCGCGGCTGTGGCACACGCTGTCGGGCGGAGAGCGGCAGCGCCTGCACATCGCCCGCGCTCTCGCACAACAGCCAGAAGTGCTGCTTCTCGACGAACCGACGAACCACCTCGATATCGGCCACCAGATCGGTCTGTTGCATCTCGTCCGCCAGCAGAAGCTGACGGCCGTCGCGGCACTTCACGATCTCAACCACGCGGCCATGTTCTGCGATCGCATCGCTTTGATGAGCGGCGGCCGTATCGTTGCGCTTGGGCGCCCATCCGATGTCCTCAGCGCCGAGCGAATCGGGGCCGTCTTCGGGATCGAAGTCGATGTGGTCCACGAGGGCGGGGGGCGCTGCCATATCCGTTACCGGCCGCCCGGTTCACCGGTCGTCGAAATGCGCATGCTGAGGAGGATTTCATCATGATCGGTCTTGCCGGGCCCCGATTGCGGACCTCATCGGCAGTTGAATGTCCGGCTTCGTCGAGCGCAAACCGCCCTTGTCCGATGCCGAATGTCGCGGCTTCGCTTCCGCTTCTTGACTTTTCGCCCGCTTTCCTGTTTATCGCGGTCAAATTCCTTCGCAAGTGTTGACTTCGAAGCCGCCGACCGGGCCCCGCAAAAGGTGTAAAGAGAGCCCGGAGGTCACCATCCGACAGCGCGTCGCGCCCTCGGGTGGTTTTTGGCTTTGCGCCTTGTTTTCCGGGCGAAGGACCCCACGTTTCCGGCGAGCCCGATAGGTCAACCCGGAATCCGGAAGGAAGAGAGAATGTTCGAGAGCCTGCAGGACCGTCTTGGTTCCATATTGAATGGACTGACCGGCCGCGGCGCCCTGTCGGAAACCGATGTTTCCGCGGCGCTTCGGGAGGTTCGCCGTGCGCTGCTCGAAGCCGACGTCGCGCTCGACGTCGTGCGCTCCTTCACCGAGAAGGTCCGCGAGAAGGCGGTCGGCGCCGAGATCCTGAAGTCGATCAAGCCCGGCCAGATGGTGGTCAAGATCGTCCATGACGAGCTCGTCGCCATGCTCGGCTCGGAAGGGGTGACGATCGACCTCAACGCGCCCGCCCCCGTCGTCATCATGATGGTCGGCCTGCAGGGCTCGGGCAAGACGACGACGACCGGCAAGATCGCCAAGCGGCTGACGACCCGGGACAAGAAGAAGGTCCTGATGGCCTCGCTCGACACCCGTCGTCCAGCCGCCCAGGAGCAATTGCGCCAGCTCGGCGTCCAGACCGGCGTCGACACCCTGCCGATCATCGCCGGCCAGTCGCCGACAGACATCGCGGCGCGCGCCGTCCAGGCGGCGAGGCTCGGCGGCCATGACGTCGTCATCCTCGACACTGCCGGCCGCACCCATATCGACGAGCCGCTGATGATCGAGATGGCGGAGATCAAGCGGAAGTCCAATCCGCACGAGATCCTGCTGGTCGCCGATGCGCTGACCGGCCAGGACGCCGTCAATCTCGCCCGCAACTTCGACGACCGCGTCGGCATCACCGGCCTGGTCTTGACCCGCATGGACGGCGACGGCCGCGGCGGCGCGGCGCTCTCGATGCGTGCCGTCACCGGCA
>JAPSJG010000442.1 GCA_031178305.1 Sinorhizobium sp. | reverse complement strand
CGTCGAAGGTCCCGCCGGAACAGAATACTGACGAGAGCAGGAATCCATGACGCAGATTGAACTACGCGGCATTGAGAAGCACTTTGGTGCCGTTCAGGTCATCAAGAACCTCAATCTCGCCATCGCTGACAATGAGTTCATTGTCCTGCTTGGCCAGTCCGGCTGCGGCAAGACGACAACGCTGCGCGCGATCGCCGGGCTCGAAACGATCGACGAAGGCGACATCCTCATCGACGGTCAGCCGGTGCAGCACATAAAGGCGTCGCATCGGGACATCGCCTTTGTGTTCCAGTCCTTCTCGCTCTACCCGCACATGACGGTCTTCGAGAATATCGCCTTCCCGCTCCGCGCCACGCGCGGCAACCGTACGGATATCGAGCGCGAGGTTAAGGCGGTAGCAAAAACGCTGCAGATCACGCACCTGCTCGCAAAAAGGCCCTCCGCTCTTTCAGGAGGTGACATGCAGCGCGTGGCGATCGGCCGGGCGCTCGTCCGGCGACCCAAGGCGATGCTCATGGATGAGCCGATCGGCGCGCTTGACGCGAAGCTGCGCGAAGAGATGCGCGCTGAGATCAAGCGGCTTCACATCAAACAGGGCTCGACCACGATCTACGTTACCCATGACCAGGTCGAAGCCATGTCCCTCGCCGACCGCATTGTCGTCATGCACGAAGGTGTGCTGCAGCAAGTCGGCAGCCCTCATGAGGTCTACGCCCTACCCGCCAACATGTTCGTCGCGCAATTCGTTGGGAGCCCGGTCATGAACATGGCTGAGGTGACGGTTTCCGAGGACGCGGGGCATGCGCGCGTGCTGGTCCGAGGTGCTCCAACCGCCTTCGATTTTCCGTCCAGTCTCACGGCCCAGCTCGCTGTGGCCGGGGCCGAAAACGGCAATCTCACCCTAGGCGTGCGACCTGAAGGGGTTCTCGTCTCGCGGGAAGCACGTGAGGGCTTCGTGCCCGTCGAGGCACATATCATTGAACCGCTCGGCTCGCACGACATCATAGACCTGCAGGTTGGCGCCCAGATGCTGCGCGCAAGGACGAAAAGCGGCTTCGTACCCCGGCCCGGTATGGCCGTCTGGGCTCGAATAAATCCGGCTCAGGCGCATTTCTTCGACAGCTCGACCGGCACATCTTTCGGGATCAGGCTCTGATGGCTCACATCGAACTCAAAGGCATCACCAAAACCTTCGGATCCCACACTGCCCTCAAGGATCTCAGTTTTGAAATTGCCGACGGAGAGTTTTTCGTGCTGCTCGGCGAGACGGGCGCCGGCAAGACGACGACTCTTAGGCTGATTGCCGGGCTTGAAAAGCCGACCGGCGGACAGATCTTCATCGACGGTGAGGATGTCGCCGACTGGGGCGCCGCCGAACGCGACGTTGCGCTTGTGCTGCAGCAGTATTCGCTCTATCCGCGCTATACGGTGCGCGAGAACCTCGAATTCCCCCTCAAATCTCGCATCCGGCGGGTCGAACCGGCCGAGATCAAGGAGCGTGTCGCCCGCGCCGCGAGGACGCTCCGTATCGAGCATCTGCTCGACCGCAAGACGGACCGTCTATCCGGTGGCGAGATGCAGCGCGTTTCAATCGGTCGGGCTATCGTGCGCAAGCCGCGCGTCTTTCTGATGGACGAGCCTCTTTCCGCCCTTGACGCCAAACTGCGGGAGGCGCTGCGTACGGAGCTCAAGAACCTCCAGATGAATCTCGGGGCAACCTTCCTCTTCGTCACCCACGATCAGATCGAAGCCATGTCGATGGGCGACAAGATCGGCGTACTCAACAACGGCCAGCTCGTTCAGACAGGCACGCCGCAAGAGATCTATCGTAATCCGGTCAACACTTTCGTTGCACGTGCCGTTGGCTCGCCGCCGATGAACCTGATCTCAGGGAGGCTTGCGGGCAGCGAGGCTATCGCGGACGAAGGCTATCGTTTGCCTCTTGGGGCGGCGTTCGGCACTGCGGTTGACGGACGGCCCCTCACCTTCGGCATCCGCCCTGAAGATCTCTTCCTCGAAAGCGGCGCACCAGGCGAAGCCCGCGTCCACGACGTCGAGAATCATGGCGTCGAGAAGATCGTCACGCTTCGCACAGGCAATCACTTCTTACAGGCGACGGTGCCGGCTCAGACCGACCTCGAGATCGAGGAGTCTGTTCGCTTCTCCTGGAACCCGGAAAAGGTCGTACTCTTCGACGGCGGAAGCGGAATGAGCTTGCGCCACTCTGGCTGAGTCCCCGATCGACAACGACCTAGTCACGATGATTTTCGGTCGGATCGACCTACGTGCTCGACTCTAAGGAGTTAGCGCGGGATGCGGGAGGAAAACCGCGCATACTTTTCCTCATCCCGCGCCAGCCGGCTACATCGACAATTTGCGGAAGAACCGCCCGTATCGCTGCCGCGGCGCAGATGGGGGCGAGACAACAAATGAGCGATTACGGCAGAGGAGCCTCTCCATCTGGAGTGCGGCGAAGTCGCGATGCCTTACGCCGGGAACCGTCGCCTATAGTGTTCGACAACCTCGGGGTTGCGGAGATTGGTGGGCAGCCCGCCTTTCAAGACGCGGATTGCTTCGGCCGCAGCTCCCGTTCCCATGCGCATCATGCTTTCCTCGGTGATACCGGCGAGATGAGGCGTCACGATCACATTGTCGAGCCGGAAGTAAGGATGCTCAAGCGGCAGGGGCTGTGTAGAGAACACGTCGAGGGCCGCGCCGCCGATACGGCCCGCTTCCAGCGCCTCGATCAACGCTGCATCGTCCACGACGGGGCCGCGCGACACATTGACGAGGATCGCGCCCGGCTTCATGCGCGCTATCCGCTCACGGCTCACGAGCCCGGTCGTCTCAGGTGTGAGCGGACAGCAGAGAACGACGATGTCCGCGATGGCGACCAGGTCGTCGACCGAGAGAAACCGTGCACCATCGGGCAGGCTTGCCGGCGAGCGGCTGTTGGCAACGATCTCCAGCCCGAAGCCGTACTTCGCGATACGGAAGACCGCCTTGCCGACATTGCCCATTCCGACGATGCCAATGGTACGGCCCGCCAGGTCGCGGGCTTGCTCGGAGTAGGCGCGCCCGGCATTCCATCCATTGCTTCTGAGATCCCGGTCCATAGGACGGAACTGGCGCAGCAGCGCAAGCGTCACCATGAACACGTGCTCCGCAACAGTCGGCGCATTGACGGCCGGTACGTTGGCGATCAGCACGCCGGCGGCCGTGGCCGCGTCATAGGGGATCATATCCAGGCCCGCGCCGTGCCTGATCGCCGCGCGCAGTGTCGGTGCCTCTTCGAAAAAGGCGGGCGGGATCGGGGCGCGTACGATGACGATCTCTGCACCACGCCCTTCACGACGCAAGGTTTCGGGATCGGGGGCAGACGCTAGCCGCAGATCACCCGCGGCCTTCAACATGGCCTCGGCCTGCGGGTGCAGGGGATGGGTCGAGAAAATGAAACTCATCGGCCTCCTTCCTCGCCGTCCTG
>JAPSJG010000441.1 GCA_031178305.1 Sinorhizobium sp. | reverse complement strand
CCGTGCCGCTGGTGCTGGCAAGCGGCGCAGGGGCGGAAGCCCGCGCGGCACTCGGCTGGGTCCTCGTCGGGGGGCTCGGGCTCGCCGCGGTCGTGACGCTTTATCTCACGCCGGTCGCCTATCTCGCGATCGCGCGCTACACCCGGCCGCACGCCGATGAGGAGCGCAAACTGCACGAGGAAATGGACAAAGCGGCCGCGCTCGAAATCTGATCGGGTAGGGCAAGCGTACTGATTAGACGCGGCCGTTCAGGATATCAACGCAGGATGTCGGCGAGATTTTCCGACTTCCGTTCTGCGCGGTTGAGGTCGAGCCCGGACAACAGATCAAGCAGATGGTCCTTCATCAACTGTGCCGCCTTGTCCGGATCTCCTGCCTCGATCGCATCGACCAGGGCATGGTGCGCGTGGCTTTCACAGGTGGTGTCCCGGCGGCGCCAATAGAGTGCGATAATCAGCGACGAGTGGGAAACGAGATCGCGGACGAAGCCCATCAGGACGGATTGATCGGCAATTTCGGCGATTCCGACATGGAACATGGCGGAAAGCATGATCGCCTCGCTGTCACGCCCGGCATGCAACGCTTCATGCTCCCTTTCGAGATGGCCGCGCAGCAGCCGCACGTCCTCGGGTTTCGCAACCTTGGCGGCGAGCGCCGCCACCCTCGGTTCTATCAGTGCGCGGGCTTCGAAAACCTCACGGGCCTCCTTTGGCGACGGCTGCGCGACGAAGGCGCCGCGATTGGGCTCCAGCCGGACCAACCAGTCATGGGCGAGCGCCTGGAGGGCGGAGCGGATGACCGTGCGACTCACCGCATAAATCGAGGCCAGTTCGTCCTCCGGCAGTTTCGTACCCGGCGACAAGCGGTGGCTGACGATCGCGTCCCTGAGCCCGTGATAGATCGGCGACCAGCGCGCGGCCGGCTTCTTGCGCTCGTTTTCAGGCCTGAGTGTGGTCAACATGTTTATCGTTTCTTTGCACTGCCCGCCGTCGGAGGCTCACGGGTTCCATCGTGGCCCTGAATTCCCATAGGCACACCCGCGGGGTCAACCCGACCGCCAGACCGGCTATAGCGCCCTGCGTCCTTCAGGAAGCACAAAGGACGCTGTAAGTCTTTCAATCTACGCATCGTGCTTTCCGAAAATCGGTTCGATTTCGGGCCGATGCGCTAGCCTGTGCCAGGAGACCAGGGCGCGTATATTCCGGTATATCGCTTGGGCAGTGGCGCCGCATAGCCGCCGACCTTCGATGTCCTGAGGCCAAGTGCCGAGACCGTTTCGGCAAGCCTGACCGCGCAGGCGACGCCGTCCAGCACCGGCACACCGTGTTCGAGCGAGAGCGCGTGGGCGAGGTCGGCCATGCCAGCGCAGCCGAGCACCACCGCTTCGGCCTTGTCCTCGGCGATGGCTCGCGCGATCTCCGCAGAAATCCTGCGGTTGGCCGTTGAGCCCGGCAGTTCCAGGTCCAGCACCGGGACATCGGAGGCCCGCACCCTGGCACAACGAGAGGCAAGTCCGTATTTTGTCAGGTTGTGCTCTATGGCCGGCACGGAGCGGGCAAGCGTTGTGACGACACTGAACTTGCCGGCAACCAGCGTTGCGAGATGGAAGGCCGCTTCGCCGATGCCGATGACCGGTGCCTCTGTAGCGCAGCGAGCCGCATCGAGCCCGGTATCATCGAAACACGCGATCACGAATGCATCCACCGCGCTCGCCTTCGCCATCTCCGCGATCATGCCGGGGATGGAGAAAACCTCGTCGTAGTAGCCCTCGATGCTCGGGGGACCGTCAGGAGGATTGACCGCTATGATTTCCGTCGTCGGCGACGCCGCAGATTGCGCCGCCTTGCCGATTTTCTTGGTCATCGAAGCCGTCGTGTTCGGATTTATGACGAGTATGCGCATTGTCGGGCTGCCTAGAATTCACCACCGAGATAGAGATGCCTGACCCTTTCGTCGGTCAGCAATTCGGACGAGTTGCCGCTGAGCGCGACCTTGCCTGTCGTCAGCGCATAGGCCCGGTTGGAAATGCGCAGCGCCATTCGCGAGTTCTGCTCGACAAGCAGGACACTCACCTTTTCATCGCGATTGATCGCCACGATCGAGCGGGCGATGTCCTGCACGAGCTTCGGCGCAATCCCGAGCGACGGCTCGTCGAGCAACAGCAGCCGCGGGCGCGCCATCAGCGCCCGCCCGATGACCAGCATCTGCTGCTCGCCCCCGCTCATCGTCCCGGCCTGCTGCGAATAGCGCTCCTTGAGGCGCGGGAATCGCGTCAGGACCATTTCCATGCTTTGCTGTATTCCCACCTTGTCGTTGCGCGTAAATGCGCCCATCAGGAGATTGTCGCGCACGCTCATATAGGGAAAGACACGGCGTGCCTCCGGCACCATCGAGATCCCCATGCGGACGATTTCGTCCGGACCGATGCCGTCAATACGCTTGCCCTGGTACCGGATCTGGCCTGAGCGAATCCTCCGCAGCCCGGTGATCGCCCGCAGAATGGACGATTTTCCGGCGCCGTTAGCGCCGATGAGGGCGACCGTCTCGCCTTCTTGGACCTCGACCGAAACGCCCTTCAGGGCATAGACGTGATCGTAATAGAGCTCGACGTCCTCGAATTTCAGCAGTGCATCCATCGCCTACAATCCGATCGATTCGTCCTCGGCGCCGAGATAGGCTTCGATGACCTTGGGGTTTTCCTGGATCTCCGCCGGTGTGCCCTCGGCGATCTTCTGGCCGAAGTTGAGCACGACAATGCGGTCGGAAATGCTCATGACCGCCGGCATGTCGTGCTCTACCAGGAGCACGGTGATGCCGCGCTCCCGCAGCTTGCGCACAATCTCCACGGCTCGCCGGGTCTCGTCATGGTTCATTCCCGCAAAGGGCTCGTCGAGGAGAATGACGGACGGATTGGTAGCCAGTGCGATCGCGATGCCGAGAGCACGCAAATGACCATGGGGCAGGTTGCTGGCGATCTCGCCGCGCATCGCCTCCAGGCCGAGAAAGGCAATGATTTCGTCGGCCGAAGCACCGAAGGAATCGAGATCGCTCCGTGCCGTGGCACTGCCGAAATAAAAGCCGGCGAGGCTCGCTCGCGAACGCAGATGATGCGCCGTCACGACATTGTCGCGCACCGTCATGTCCTTGAAGATCGTGGTTTCCTGGAAGGTCCGCACGACTCCCTTCCGAGCGGCGATGTGCGGAGCGAGCCCCGATATGCGCTCTCCTTTGAAGCGTACCTCGCCGGCGGTCGGCCGGAGGAACGAGGAGATCAGCTTGAACAGCGTCGACTTGCCGGCGCCATTCGGTCCGATGACCGAGAGGATTTCGCGCTCGCGGACGCTGAAGGATACGTCGTTCACCGCGACGAGGCCGCCGAAACGTTTGGTGAGTGCTTGAACTTCCAGGATATCCGGCATTGCTACTGGCTCCTCTTGCGCGGCAGAGCCAGACTCAGGAGCCCGTTAGGCAGGACCAGGATGAG
>JAPSJG010000440.1 GCA_031178305.1 Sinorhizobium sp. | reverse complement strand
ACGCATTTCTGAGCGGTCGCGGCAGTCGAATAGGGACGCTGCTCCAGGCCGGTGAAGACGTTCTTGAACTGCACCATGCCGGCATTGGTGAACATCAATGTCGGGTCGTTGCGCGGCACCAGGGGGCTCGATGGCACGATCTCGTGCCCGTTCTTGCGGAAATAGTCGAGAAACATCGACCGAATTTCATTCACGCCGCTCATCTTGCGTCCTATTCTGTGCACATTCCCGGCGACGCGCGCACGTTTCTCGCGCCCTGCGCCGCAAGCTTCAACCCCGCGCCTATCGGTTATAGCCGCCCTCCCCGACGACCGCAGTCATCGGAACCACAGGCTTTTATCTTCCGCATCTCACGCTGTCCAGACGGCAGCAAAAACCGGCCGCTCATGGCGAGGGCCGGTCATCCAAGCGAAAGCTGGCTCGCTCCGCTCTACATCTCAGCGACGTCGTCGCCGCTCTCCGGCCCGCCGTTCTCAAGGAACCGGTCGGCGATGAGGCCGGCATTCTGCCTGAGCGTCATCTCGATCTCGCGGGCCAGGTCCGGATTGTCGCGCAGGAACAGCTTGGCGTTTTCGCGGCCCTGGCCGAGTCGCTGGCTGTTGTAGGAGAACCAGGCGCCCGACTTTTCGACAACGCCCGCCTTGACACCGAGATCGATGAGTTCGCCGGTCTTGGAAACGCCCTCGCCATACATGATGTCGAATTCCACCTGCTTGAAGGGCGGCGCCATCTTGTTCTTGACGACCTTGACGCGCGTCTGGTTGCCGACGACCTCCTCGCGCTCCTTGACCGAGCCGATGCGGCGGATGTCGAGGCGCACAGACGCATAGAATTTCAGCGCGTTGCCGCCCGTCGTCGTTTCCGGCGAACCGAACATCACGCCAATCTTCATGCGGATCTGGTTGATGAAGATCACCATGCAGTTGGATTTGGAGATCGACGCCGTCAGCTTGCGCAGCGCCTGGCTCATGAGGCGCGCCTGCATGCCCGGCAGACTATCGCCCATCTCACCTTCGATTTCGGCGCGCGGCACGAGCGCCGCAACCGAGTCGACGACGAGCACGTCGATCGCACCGGAGCGGACCAGCGTGTCGGTGATCTCCAGCGCCTGTTCGCCCGTGTCGGGCTGCGAGATCAGGAGGTTCTCGAGATCGACGCCGAGTTTGCGCGCATAGACCGGATCGAGGGCATGCTCAGCGTCGACGAAGCCGCAGATGCCGCCCTTCTTCTGCGCTTCGGCAATGGTCTGCAGCGCCAGCGTCGTCTTGCCCGAGCTTTCCGGACCGTAAATTTCGACGATGCGGCCCTTCGGCAGGCCGCCGATGCCGAGCGCGATATCGAGGCCGAGTGAACCCGTCGAGATCGTTTCGATCTCGACGACGCTGTCCTTCGAACCGAGCTTCATGATCGATCCCTTGCCGAACGCGCGTTCGATCTGGGAGAGAGCCGCTTCAAGTGCCTTGCTTTTATCCACCGATTTGTCCTCTACGAGCCGCAAAGAGTTTTGTGCCATTGGGTCCACCTTTAGGTTATTGGAGCTATCGAGGCAATGAAGCCGCCGCAGGAGATTTTGTACATGGTTTGTTCCATTTTGGCAATGGCACGTCAACACATTGAATAACATGAATTATTTTCAGATCGTTCGGTTCCTGTTCACGGGCCATTATACTTCATTTCCATGAGGTCGTGCGGTCCTTCGTTTCGCTTCCCGGAAATCGTTCCGATTCGCGCAAAGAGGTGCGTGCATGAGGCAGCATGAAATTGCCGTTTTCGGCGGCGCCCATATCGACCGGCGAGGCCGCATCGCCGGCCCGACCACACCCGGTGCGAGCAATCCCGGCACATGGTTCGAGGAAGCCGGCGGTGGCGGCTTCAACGCCGCGCGCAATCTCGCGCGTCTCGGCCATCGCGTGCGCATGATCAGCCCGCGTGGCGGCGATTCCGGCGGGGAAATCGTCGCTGCGGCCGCGGCGGCAGCAGGCGTAATCGACTGCAGCTTTACCTTTCTCGACCGCAAGACGCCAAGCTACACTGCGATCCTCGAAAGTGACGGCAACCTCGTCATCGCTCTGGCGGACATGGACCTTTACGCCCTGTTCTCGCCCCGCCGGCTGCAGCAGCGCGCCACGCGAGAGGTGCTCGCGGCGAGCGATCTCGTTCTGATGGATGCGAACCTGCCCCCGGAAACGCTGGAGGCGCTGGTCGCTGCCGCAAACGGCGACCACCGGATTGTCGCCGGTATCGCCGTCTCCCCGGCAAAGGTCGTCCGCTATCGGGACTGCCTCCCCGGGCTCGATTTCTTGTTCATGAACGAGGCGGAGGCACGGGCGCTGACCGGCGCCGAAAGCCCTGCAGCCGAGGAATGGCCTTCCCTTTTGCGCGCCGCTGGTCTTGCTGGCGGTGTCGTGACCCGTGGCGGCAAGCCCGCAATTGCCTTTGACCGAGGCGGCGCCTGCCGCGCGAAGCCGCCTGCCCTGCCGGCGCTTGCCGATGTCACCGGCGCCGGCGACGCTCTGGCTTCAGGGTTTCTCTCGGCCCGACTTTCCGGCCTCGACCTGGCCGCATCTCTGCGGTACGGCATTGCCGCCGCCGTGATTACGCTCCGCACGCCGTTCGCCGCCGCGGAGGAAATGTCCGCAGCCAATCTCGACCGGGTCTTGGCTCTTGTGCCGGCGCCGGAAATGCTGTCATGAGAACGCGACAGCCGAACCCCGAGCGGTAGTCGACTTTAAGGATTCCGCTCCGAACTTCCAGAAACAAAAAACGATGACAAAGCCCTCCTCCTCCTTCCTGCCGATCGAATATTCCGATGAAGTCGCCGCCGCGAAGGCCCGAGGCGCGCCGATCGTCGCGCTGGAATCGACGATCATCACCCACGGTATGCCCTATCCGGGCAATCTCAACATGGCGCGCAGCGTCGAGACGATCATTCGCGAACAGGGGGCGGTGCCCGCCACCATCGCCGTGATCCACGGCGTGCTCCATATCGGCCTTGACGACGCGAAGCTGGAAGCGCTGGCGAAGACCAAAGGCGCCATGAAACTGTCGCGCGCCGACCTCGCCTTCGCCATCGCCGAGCGCCGCACCGGCGCCACGACGGTTGCTGCGACAATGATCGCCGCCGCCCGCGCCGGCATCGGCGTCTTTGCGACGGGCGGCATCGGCGGCGTTCACCGCGGCGCCGAACAAAGCTTCGACATCTCCGCCGATCTCGACGAGCTCGCCCGCACGGGCGTTATCGTCGTCTGCGCCGGCGCCAAGGCGATACTCGACATTCCGAAGACGCTCGAAGTGCTCGAGACCCGCGGCGTGCCGGTCGTCACCTACGACAGCGAGAGCTTCCCCGCCTTCTGGTCGCGCGCTTCCGGCCTCAAGAGCCCGCTGATGCTGAACAGCCCGGCGGCGATCGCCAATTTCCAGCGCATGCGCGAGCTGCTGGGCGTCGACGGCGGCATGCTCGTCGCCAATCCGGTGCCGGAGGAAAACGAGATT
>JAPSJG010000032.1 GCA_031178305.1 Sinorhizobium sp. | reverse complement strand
CCTGCTCCGTCACGAGAAGAATGGGAATGAAACGCGTCCGCTCGAGAGAGCGCAGCTGCGAACACAGACGCAGTGGGTCGTAGTCATCGAAATTCGCATTGACGATGACGAGGTCGAAATTGTTCTCCGCGGCTTCGAACAAGGCGGCTTGAGGTTCGGCCATCACCGAAACGTCGGCAATCGGCTTCAGCGCCCTCTGCAGCCGCTCCTGTGACGAGGCGCGGCCATCGACGAGGAGCACGTTGCCGGGCTCATCGGGACGGTCCTGCCGCAGGAGTTCCTGCAGGCCGATCGTGTGTGCCGTTTTTGCCCTGAGGCGCAACTCGTCGCTGACATTCTTCAGCCGCACGAGGCTCTTTACCCGCGACATCAGTTGGAGATCGTTGACCGGCTTGGTGAGGAAGTCGTCGGCGCCGGCCTTCAAGCCGCGCACACGATCGGAAGGCTGGTCAAGCGCAGTCACCATGACCACCGGAATATGGGCCGTCCGGCCGTTCGCCTTCAGTCTCTCGCAGACCTCGAAGCCATCCATATCCGGCATCATGATGTCGAGCAGCACGAGGTCCACGGCCGTATTCTCGCAGATCGCCAGGGCGGAACGTCCGTCTCCGGCAGTCAGGACGTCGAAATATTCAGCCAGAAGCCTCGCCTCCAGGAGCTTCACATTGGCTGGAACGTCATCGACGACGAGGATACGCGCAGTCATATATCAAGGTCCCCAGCGCTCAGGCATCGCCCAGGTAGGTCTTTATCGTTTCAATGAATTTGGGAACGGAAATCGGTTTGGAAACATAGGCTTCGCAGCCGCCCTGGCGAATTCGCTCCTCGTCGCCCTTCATGGCGAAGGCGGTCACGGCGATGACCGGGATGACGTGCAGTTCGTCGTCTTCCTTGAGCCACTTGGTGACTTCGAGACCGGAAACCTCCGGCAGTTGGATATCCATGAGGATGAGGTCGGGCCGATGCTTGCGCGCGAGTTCGAGCGCCTCCATGCCGTTTCGCGTCTGTATCGTCGTGTAGCCTGAAGCCTCAATCAGGTCTCGGAAGAGCTTCATATTCAGCTCGTTGTCCTCAACAATCATCACCTGTTTGGGCATGTCGATCCCTTGCTGTCTGCCGCCGCCTTGCAAGTCCCCTCAGGACATATAAGTTCCGCAATTGGCGACTCGACCCATTTGCTCGGTCGCAAGGCTAGCGTCATTTGGTTGAAAAAGAGGTAAATCGGGCCGCCAAATGAGAAGAGATTCAACATGATGAAGACCGCCGACGACACCGCTATCGCCATCCTGTCCTGGCTCGCGGGCGAGCCGGAACTCCTGTCACGTTTTCTGGCGCTTTCCGGCACCGAGCTCGGCTCCTTGCGCCAGGCCGCCGGCGATCCCGGTTTCCTGGGCGGAGTGGTCACCTTCCTGATGGACCACGAACCGACTCTGATGGCCTTCTGCGCCGCCACGCAGACGCCCCCGGAGGATGTCGTCAGGGCCCACCAGATCTTTTCCGGCCCGGTGAATTTCGACGATTGACCGCGCCCGTTGTCCGGGCGACACGGGCCCCGGCCGAAGCCGTCTACGACCGTGGCTTGCGCGGGTATCCTCATTGGGCCAGGTCCAATCGCATCAACGGTCGGCCGTCCTTGCGCCGGGCGACGATCTCGAAGCCGGCGGCATCGAAGATCGCAGTCGCGCCGATATAAGCGCCACCGATTTCGGCTGTTTCGCATGATCGATGGGGCAGGCATCGAGAAAGCGCGCACCGCCGGCACGCGCATGATCGATGGCGGCGGCAAGCATGCGGTGGCTCAGTCCCCTGCCGCGCCAGCGCGATGACAGGAAGAAGCAGCTTACAGCCCAGATGCCTGCATCCTGCGCCTCGCTTTGCTCAAGCGGCCGCGAAACCGTGCGCGGCGAATTGAATTGCGGCACGTCTGCGCGGGGCCCGACCTGGACCCAGGCAACGGGCTCACCCTCGCTATAGCCAAGAATGCCGGGCGGCGGTCCGGACTCGATGCGCGCCCGCATATTGTCGCGTCGATCGCCGGCCGACATGCTGGCGCGGACGGCATAGGGCAGGCGCAGCGCGACGCACCAGCAGCCACAACACGCCCCATTCGGACCGAAGAGCCTCTCGAAGTCCGGCCAGCGATCCGCCGTCACCGGCGCGAATTGCAGGGCGATATCCAATGGAGCCTTCCACCCCCCACCTTGAGACTCAGTAGCCTAGAGCGTAAAGTCGCCGCGTTCAACATTTGTTCCAGACATGACCGACAACGCTACTCCGATTTCCGGCTTCTGCAGGGACTGCCTGAAGGAACAGACCGCTCCTGCGCGACGGTGCCTGGCCTGCGGCAGCCCGCGGCTTGTGCGCCATGCCGAACTCTACCAGCTGACGCTCGCGCATATCGATTGCGACGCCTTTTATGCCTCGGTCGAGAAGCGTGATAATCCGGAACTCGCCGACAAGCCGGTAATCATCGGCGGCGGGAAACGAGGCGTGGTCTCGACCGCCTGCTATGTCGCCCGCGTTCACGGGGTACGCTCGGCCATGCCGATGTTCAAGGCGCTGGAAGCCTGCCCCGATGCGGTGGTGATCAAGCCGGACATGGAGAAGTATTCACGCGTCGGGCGGGAAGTTCGTGCAATGATGCTGGAACTGACGCCGCTCGTGCAACCGCTGTCGATCGACGAGGCGTTTCTCGATTTGGGCGGCACCGAGCGGCTTCACAACGATCCGCCGGCGAGAACGCTTGCCCGTTTCGCACGTCGCGTCGAGCAGGAAATCGGCATCACCGTCTCCGTCGGACTTTCCTACTGCAAGTTCCTCGCCAAGGTCGCCTCCGATCTGCAGAAGCCGCGCGGCTTCTCCGTCATCGGACAAGCGGAGGCCCTGGAGTTCCTGAAACGCCGTCCCGTGACCCTGATCTGGGGTGTGGGCAAATCCTTCGCGGCAACGCTCGAGCGCGACGGCATCCGCACGATCGGGCAATTGCAATCAATGGAAGAGGGCGACCTCATGCGTCGCTACGGAACGATGGGGCAAAGGCTCTATCGCCTGTCGCGCGGCGAGGACCATCGCGTCGTCGAGACCGATGGGGAGGCAAAGAGCGTCTCTTCGGAAACCACCTTCAACGACGACCTTTCGCGTCAGGAAGAGCTCGTGCCGCATCTCAGGCGCATGAGCGAGCAGGTAGCGGCTCGCCTGCGCAAATCGGCGCTTGCCGGACAGACGGTCGTCCTGAAACTCAAGACCGCCGATTTCAAGATCCGCACGCGCAATCGGCGGCTCGACAATCCCACCCGCCTTGCCGACCGCATATTCCGCACCGGCCTGCAACTGCTCGAAAAGGAGGTCGACGGGACGAGGTACCGGCTGATCGGCATCGGCGTCAGCGACCTCTCGAACCCGAATCTCGCCGACCCGCCGGACCTGGTGGATCCGCTCGCCGGGAGACGGGCTGCCGCCGAGGAGGCAATCAACAAGCTGCGCGACAAGTTCGGCAAGGCGAGTGTCGAGACGGGCTACACTTTCGGCCAGCGGCGACGCGATCAATAGCTTGGTCCCCGATACAGCACTCAACCGCGCAAAGTTTTTGAACACCGTGCTCAAGAGCGGTGCGCTCACATGCATTCGCGCCGCCGCGCTGTACCCTTGTTTTTGCCGCATTCGCGCGACGTCAGGTGATTCCACCTGACTGCAAAATGCTGAATTTCAATTTGTTAAATTTTGAACGATACCCTCGCCCGGCAACTCCGGCGCGCCGCTCAGCGATTGTCTTGAGGACGGCGAAGGCGCGCCTTTACGAGATGAGGGTTTGTATTGCGTTTCACTCTCAGGATCGGGCTTGCCGTTCTCGTCGTGTCGTCGCCACCGGCCCTTGCGAACGGCGCCAAGGCGCCCCTGCAGATCGTGGTTTCGCGACAGCAGCAGTCGCTCGTCGTCTATGACGGCGACACCGTCGTTGCCACCTCGAAGGTCTCCACCGGCAAGCGGGGCCACACGACCCCGACAGGCATATTTTCGATCCTCGAGAAACGTCGGCGCCACAAATCCAATATTTATTCGAACGCCCCGATGCCGTTCATGCAGCGGCTGACCTGGCCCGGCATCGCTCTGCATGGATCAAACCACGTGCCGGACTATCCCGCCTCGCACGGCTGCGTGCGGCTGCCTGGAAAGTTCGCCGCGAGCCTCTTTAGGATGACCGAGCGCGGCATGCATGTGGTGATTTCCGATCGCCAGGTTGCCCCCGCCGAAATCTCGAGCGCCACGCTCTTCCAGCCGAACCAGGCGCTGCCGCAGGCGCCTCCGCTCTCGGACGTGCCGCTGCGTCCGGCGCTCAGTCAGCTTGGCGGCAGCGCCGTGGAAGTTGCGATAGCCGACAGGCCGACTGCGACGGCGGACTTCGAGCGTGAGGAGCCGCCGATCCGCGTCCTGATTACCCGGCGCGGAACGAGAGAGACCGTGCGGGACCTGCAAGCGCTCCTCAACGAACTCGGACACGAGGCCGGCACACCGGATGGCTACAGCGGCCCCGCGACGCTCGCTGCCATCCGCTCCTTCCAGGCCGCCGAGGGCATATCGGCGGACGGGACATTAACGCCGGATTTGGTCGAGGCGGTCTATCGCAAGGCTGGTCGCGCCACACCGCCGAACGGCACCTTGCGCGTGCGCCAGCAATTCCGACCGCTCTTCGAGGCGGATGTCATCATCGAGAAGCCCGAACTGGCGCTTGGGACGCATTTTCTGCAGTTCCAGGATCCCGACTCGCGAACCGGAGAAGGCAGGTGGTTCGGCCTTTCCCTGGAGAATGCGCTGACCAATTCCACGAAAAGGCGGCTGGGCATCGAGACCGACGCGGACACGATGGACTTCAACATCCTGCAGCGCACGCTCTCCCGTATTACGGTGCCCGAAGATGTGCGGCAGCGGATCGCGATGCTGCTTGCCGATGGCTCGTCGCTCTCGATCTCCGACGCCGAGATGGGGCTGGAAACAGGCGAAGGAACGGACTTCATCACCGTCACAAGGGATTCACCGTGAAATTGAAACATGCAGATGAGGAACGGGCGAACACGCTCGCCCCTCATCCCGCTGCCGCGTCCCCCGCAAGCGGGGAGAAGGGACAGGCGGCGATGTCCCGGCCCCCAGCGGCGTTACTGCCGGAGAGCGGCGAAGCGCGACACACTTCTGTCCCTTCCCCCCTGCGGTCGCTTGCGGGGAGAGGGCGAACCACAGGTGACCGCCCCTACACCAATTCCACGTCGACAACGCCGGGAGCGGAACGAAGGGCGGCGGCGATTTCCGGCGAGATGCGGTATTTGTCGCTGAGCTCGACTTCGATCTCCCGCTGACCATTGTCCTTGATGACGATGAAGGAGACGAGCCCATCGCCCCTGGCGTTGAGATGGGAGGCGATGGAGCGCAGGGGACCGGAATCGCGCACATAGACGCGCAACGCCTTTTGCATCTGCAGCGACTCCTCTTCGAGCGACCGAAGCGTCCGGATGCGAAGGCCTACGCCCTCTGGCCGCTCCTCGGCATCCACGGTCATCACCAGCGATTTGCCGGGCTCGAGGAGATCTCTGTACTGGTGCAGCATTTCGGAGAAGAGGACCGCTTCGAACTGTCCGCTCGCATCGGAGAAAGCGACGATGCCCATCTTATTGCCGGTACGAGTCTTGCGCTCCTGCTTCGACGTCACCGTGCCCGCAAGCCGGCCGGCCGTTGCTCCCTGCTTCACCGACGCCGAGAAGTCGGCGAAAGTCTGCACCCGCATCTTCTGCAGCAGGTTGTTGTAGGTGTCGAGCGGGTGGGCGGAGAGGTAGAAGCCCAGCACCTGAAACTCGCGGTGCAACTTTTCCGACGCGAGCCAGGGTGTATAGGGGGGCAGCACGATCTTTTCCGGACCCGTGGCCGCGCCGGCGCCGAACATGTCGCTCTGGCCGCTCAACTTATTCTCCTGGGCACGCTGAGCGAAGCCGAGTACGCGGTCGAGCCCCCCGACGAGCTCCGCCCGGTCGTGCCCGAAACAGTCGAAGGCGCCGGCAGCGATCAGGCTTTCGAAAACGCGCCGGTTCAAAAGCTTCGGGTCGATCCTGAGGCAGAAGTCCTCGAGACTTGCAAAGGGGCGATCGCCGCGAACCTCGACGATATGATCGACGGCCGATTCTCCCACGCCCTTGATGGCCGCGAGCGAATAATAGATGCGGTTTTCGCCGGTTTCGAAATGGCGGAACGACGTCTGCACGGAGGGAGTGATCACCTCGATGCCGAGACGCTTTGCGTCCTGGCGGAAGTCGTTGACCTTATCCGTGTTCGACATGTCGAGCGTCATCGAGGCCGCCAGGAACTCGACCGGATAATGCGCCTTCATATAGGCGGTCTGGTAGGAGACGATCGCGTAGGCGGCCGCATGCGATTTGTTGAAGCCGTAGTTGGCGAATTTCGCGAGAAGGTCGAAGATCAGGTCGGCCTGCGGTTTTGAGACGCCATTCTGGATGGCGCCGTCGACGAAGCGGGCGCGCTGCTTGTCCATCTCCTCCTTGATCTTCTTGCCCATCGCGCGGCGCAGCAGGTCGGCCTCGCCGAGCGAATAGCCGGAGAGCACCTGAGCGATCTGCATCACCTGCTCCTGATAGACGATCACGCCCTGCGTTTCCTTGAGCAGGTAATCGATCTTCGGGTGGATCGACTCGATCTCCTCCTCGCCATGCTTTCGGGCATTGTAGACCGGGATATTCTCCATCGGGCCCGGCCGGTAAAGCGCGACCAGTGCGATGATGTCCTCGATACAGTCGGGGCGCATGCCGATCAGCGCCTTGCGCATGCCGGCACTTTCAACCTGGAAGACGCCGACCGTCTCACCGCGGGAGAGCATCTCATAGGTCTTCTGATCGTCGAGCGGGATGCTTGCGAGGTCGATCTCGGTGCCACGCTTGGCGACGAAGTCGACGGCGGTCTTGAGTACCGTCAGCGTCTTCAGGCCAAGAAAATCGAATTTGACCAGACCCGCTTGCTCTACCCATTTCATGTTGAATTGGGTGACCGGCATGTCGGAGCGCGGATCGCGGTACATCGGCACGAGCTGAGACAGGGGCCGGTCGCCGATGACGATGCCGGCCGCGTGCGTCGAGGCATGGCGATAGAGCCCCTCGATCTTCTGCGCGATGTCGAGCAGCCGCGCGACGACCGGCTCCTTTTCCGCCTCCTCCTGCAGGCGCGGCTCCTCCTCGATCGCCTTCGAAAGCGGCGTCGGATTGGCTGGGTTGTTCGGCACCAGCTTGCAGATCTTGTCGACCTGGCCGTAGGGCATTTCCAGCACGCGACCGACGTCGCGAAGCGCCGCGCGCGCCTGCAGCGAACCGAAGGTGATGATCTGCGCCACCTGCTCGCGGCCGTATTTCTGCTGGACGTAGCGGATGACCTCTTCGCGCCGGTCCTGACAGAAGTCGATGTCGAAGTCGGGCATCGACACGCGCTCGGGATTGAGGAAGCGCTCGAAGAGCAGCGAGAAGCGCATCGGGTCGACGTCGGTGATCGTCAGCGCGTAGGCGACGAGCGATCCGGCGCCCGAACCTCGGCCAGGGCCGACCGGAATGCCATGCTGCTTGGCCCATTTGATGAAGTCCGAAACGATCAGGAAGTAGCCTGGGAACTTCATCCGCTCGATCACGCTGAGCTCGAAGGCGAGCCGCTCACGATAGTCCTCTTCCTTGAAGCCGGGCGCCATCCCGAGCTTGGCGAGACGCGCCTCGAGCCCCTCCTCCGCCTGCCGGCGAAGTTCTGCCGCTTCCGCCCGTTCGGCCTCGTTGGGATCGTCCGAGGCGCCGGTGAACCGCGGCAAGATCGGCGAGCGGGTCTTCAGCATGAAGGAGCAGCGCCGCGCTATCTCCACCGTATTTTCCAGAGCCTCCGGCAGATCGGCAAAAAGCGCCGCCATTTCCTTGCGGCTCTTCAGATAATGGTCCGGCGTCAACCGGAAACGACTGTCGTCGGAGACAACCGCGTTATGCGCGACCGCCATCAGCGCATCATGCGCATCATAATCCGTCGGCGACGGAAAGAAGGCTTCATTGGTAGCGACGAGCGGTGCGTCATAGCGATAGGCGAGCTCGATCAATCGGCTCTCGTGGCGCTTGTCGTAGCTGCCGTGCCGCTGCAATTCGACATAGAGGCGGTGGCCGAACAGCTCGTGAAGTGTCTTCAAGCGTGCCTCGGCGAGAGCCGCAGAGCCGGCCTTGAGCGCTGCATCGACCGGTCCGCCGCCGGCACCGGTCAAGGCGATCAGCCCATCGGTACCGCGCTCGGCAAGCCAGGAGCGCGTTATCCGGACCGCCTGATGCCCCCCGCCTTCCAGGTATGCGCGGCTGACGAGATCGACTAGTCGAGTGTAGCCCTCGTCCGTGGCCGCAATGAGCACGATCGCGGGCAGCTTGGCGAATTGCTGACCATGGCCGCGCCGCTCGGCATCCTCGTCCTCCATGTCGATCGAGAGCTGACAGCCAATGATCGGCTGCAATCCGTCGTCCGCGGCCTTCTGCGAGAATTCGAGCGCTGCGAACAGATTGTTCGTGTCGGCAATACCGATCGCCGGCTGGTCGTCGGCGACCGCCTTGGCGATGATCTTCTTCAGCGGGAGGGCGCCTTCGAGCAGCGAATAGGCCGAGTGCACGCGCAGATGCACGAATTGCGGATCCTCGGCACCCGTCACGCTTTGCCCCACGCCCTCTTCAACTGCCATCGCCGCGCTCCGATTCTGAGACGGTGCGAGCATATCCCGTTTCCCGTCCCGACTGTCCAGTCTTGCAGCCGGGACCGGATGATTTTCCGCCAATAACCATCGGTCAATGCAAGCCGTTGGGATCACATACCGAGCGCGATCACCGAGATGCCTGCGAGGAAGAGCGTCATCGATGTGAAGGCAGCAAGATCACGAATGAAATCAGTCATAACATGGCTCCTTTCCGCTTGTGTTCTATATTTGTTCGACTTTTGTTCGCTAGTCAAGAAGGAGCGAATGAAACGCCCGCTATTCATCGCCTATGGTTAACGCAACCAGACGGCGTGAAGGCAGCTATTTCGGCGGCACGGACTTCGCCGGAAAGGTGACCGTCTGGTACGCTGGCGAGCCGCGCTGGTCACGACTGTTTCGGCCGAATCGTCCGTCCGGAGCTAATTGATGCGCGCAGAGCCGGCGCCGTGATCAGGGCCGCGCTTCTGACGATGTATCGCAAGAAAGGGAATTTCCTCGGCGGCATGGAATATCAGCACGCCTATGGCTGGTGTATCGACAGCAGCCGCGGCGAGACCGATCACTTTCTGCGGACGCGAGACGATTTTCGTCGACGACGTAGACGCTTATGAGCTGGACTATCGCGGTGGGCTTATCGTGCCTTAGGCGCCCTGCTGCACCTATGCCGCTATTGCAGTTCGACGATCTTACCGTCCTCAATGGTGACGCGGCGATCCATGAGTGCGGCGAGTTCGTGGTTGTGGGTGGCGATCAGCGCCGCAAGCCCGGACTGGCGCGAAAGCGCTTCCAGCGCCTCGAAGACATAGCCCGCGGTCTCCGGGTCGAGATTGCCGGTCGGCTCGTCCGCCAAGAGGATGAGCGGCGCATTGGCGACCGCGCGCGCGATCGCGACGCGCTGCTGCTCGCCGCCGGAAAGTTCGGCCGGGCGATGTGAGGCACGGTGGCCGATGCGCATATAGTCGAGAAGGGCTTTCGCCCGCTCCGCCGCCTCCGCCTTGGGCAGGCCGGCGATCAGTTGCGGCATCATGATGTTCTCGAGTGCGGAGAATTCCGGCAGGAGATGGTGGAACTGGTAGACGAAGCCGATCTCGTTGCGGCGGATCGCCGTGCGGCGGTCGTCGCTGAGGCCGTTGCAGGCAACGCCGTTCACGGTGACATCGCCCTCGTCCGGATGTTCGAGGAGCCCCGCAATGTGGAGGAGCGTCGACTTGCCGGTCCCGGACGGCGCCACCAGCGCAACCGTTTCGCCGCTCCTCAAGGTCAGGTCAGCGCCCTTTAGAATCGGCAGGAACGTGTCGCCGTCGCCATAGTGCCGCTCGATGGCGGAGAGCTGCAGTGCCACGCGCGCATTCATCTCTATTCTTGTCCTTGTTATTCGTACCGCAGGGCCTGCACCGGATCGAGGCGAGAGGCGCGCCAGGCGGGAAAGATCGTCGCGAGGAAGGATAGCGCCAGCGCCATGATAATGACGGAGATGGTTTCATCGGCATTCATGTCGGCCGGGAGCTGGCTCAGGAAATAAAGTTCCGGATCGAATAGCGTGGCGCCGGAGAGCCAGGAGAAGAACTGACGGATCGACTCGACATTGAGGCAGACGAGCACGCCGAGGACGACCCCGGCGATCGTTCCTGCCACACCGATGGCGGCGCCCGTCATGAAGAATATTCGCATCACCGAGCCGGATGTCGCACCCATCGTGCGCAGGATGGCGATGTCGCTGCCCTTGTCCTTGACCAGCATGATCAGGCCCGAGACGATGTTGAGCGCTGCGACCAGCACGATCAGCGTCAGGATCATGAACATCACGTTGCGCTCGACCGCGAGCGCGGAAAAGAAGGTCTTGTTGCGGTCCCGCCAGTCGGTGATGAATATCTGCCGACCGGCGGCCTCCTCGATCGGCTGGCGCAGGGCGTCGACCGTATCCGGATCGTCGACGAAAAGCTCAATCGACTGGACCATCCCTTCCGCATTGAAATAAAGCTGCGCCTCCTCAAGCGGCATGAAGATGATCGTCGCATCATATTCCGACATGCCGATCTCGAAGATCGCCGACACCGTGTAGGCCTTTACGCGGGGATTCATGCCAAGCGGGGTCACGTCGCCGTTGGGCGAAGTCAGCGTGATCGTGCCGCCGACGCGGATGCCTAATTGTTCGGCCATTCGCGACCCGATCGCGACCCCGGTGCCCGACGCGAAGCCCACCAGATCGCCGGATTCGATGTGGTCCGAGATCGACTTCATCTTCATGAGATCGTCGGGCCGAACGCCGCGAACGAGCGCCCCTGTCGAGGCATCGCCGATGCCTTGCGCAAGCACCTGTCCCTCAACTGTCGGGATCGCAATTTTTACGCCTTGGACCGCCGAGAACTTGGCGGCGAGATCCGCATAATCGTTCAGAGGTCTGTCGAGGGGCTGGACGATGACGTGGCCATTTATCCCGAGGATGCGCGAGATGAGCTCGGTGCGGAAGCCGTTCATCACCGCCATGACGATGATCAGCGTCGCCACGCCGAGCATGATGCCAATGAAGGAAAAGCCGGCGATGACCGAGATGAACGCCTCCTTCCGCCGCGAGCGCAGGTAGCGCCAGGCCACCATGCGCTCGAAGGCGGAGAAGGGACGACTGGAAGCCATGGCCGATGGAGCGGCTGTCTTCACTTGCTCTTCCGTCGCCGCGGTCATCCTTTATCCCTTCGCCTCTTATTTCGTCGCAACCAGCTTGTTGATTGCGGCTTCGACCGTCATCGTCTCGCGCGCGCCGGTCTTGCGGTCTTTGACTTCAACCTCGCCATTGGCGATCGAACGCGGCCCGACGATGATCTGCACCGGAACGCCGATGAGATCGGCTGTCGCGAATTTCGCCCCGGCGCGGTCGTCCGTGTCGTCCAGAAGCACGTCGAATCCGGCCTTGCCGAGATCGGAGTAGAGCGTGCCGCAAGCGGCGTCACAAGCATCATCGCCCGTTTTCATGTTGATGACGACCACGTCGAACGGTGCGACCGACTTCGGCCAGATGATGCCGTTCTCGTCATGCGAGGCTTCAATGATCGCCGGCACGAGACGGGTGGGGCCGATGCCGTAGGAGCCCATATGCACGGTGTGCTCCTTGCCGTCGGGGCCGAGCACCTTGGCGCCCATGGCTTCCGAATATTTCGTGCCGAAATAGAAGATGTGGCCGACTTCGATGCCGCGCGCCGACAGGCGCTCGCCCTCCGGAATGGCGTTGAACGCCGCCTCGTCATGCATTTCCGACGTCGCGGCATAGCGCGAAGTCCAGTTCTCGAAGATCGCCTTCAGCCCGGCGACATCCTCGAAATCGGTGTCCTCGCCGGGAATATCGAAGCCGAGGAAGTCCTTGTGGCAGAAGACCTCCGACTCGCCGGTATCCGCAAGGATGATGAATTCGTGGCTGAGGTTGCCGCCGATCGGGCCGGTGTCGGCGCGCATCGGAATGGCGCGCAGGCCCATGCGATCGAACGTGCGCAGGTAGGCTGCGAACATCCTGTTATAGGCGTGCTCCGCCCCAGCCCGGTCGAGGTCGAAGGAATAGGCGTCCTTCATCAGGAATTCGCGCGAGCGCATGGTACCGAAACGCGGACGGATCTCGTCGCGGAACTTCAGCTGGATGTGATATAGATTGAGCGGCAGATTGCGGTACGACTTCACATAGGAGCGGAAGACGTCCGTGATCATCTCCTCGTTCGTCGGGCCGTAGAGCATCGGCCGGTCCTGCCGGTCCTTGATGCGCAGCATTTCCTTGCCATAGGCGTCGTAACGGCCGCTTTCCTGCCAGAGGTCCGCCGGCTGCAGCGTCGGCATCAGGAGTTCGATCGCGCCGGACCGGTTCTGCTCCTCGCGGATGAGCGCATTGACCTTGTCCAGGACCCGCTTGCCGAGCGGCAGCCACGTGTAGATGCCGGCCGACTGCTGGCGGATCATGCCCGTCCTCAGCATCAGGCGATGGGAAACGATTTCCGCTTCCTTCGGGTTTTCCTTCAAGATGGGCATGAAATAGCGGGACAGGCGCATGACGGGTTCCAGAACTGCTGATCTCGCACTATCGGTGGATTCGGGCGAAATGACGTTGTGCTTCAGCCCATCCTCTGCCTCGGGAAACGGGCATAAGCGGGCATCGCCTTGATTTTGGGTTCTTGATGTTCCGGTCGACGGAAAGCCTTCAAGTTCAGCGTTCATAACCGCTTCGCGCGCGGAAGAAAACCCTGTCGCAACCGCATAATCGGGCGCGGCGACGGCTGCGTTTCCGCCGACCTCCGATGAGAGAGATTGTTGCCGGTGACCTTCTCCGTTCCTGTCGCGTCACGGAATGAGCATCGAGGTAAGCCATGCCGGACATATTCCCAAGTGGGGTTGGCTTCACCTGCGTCAAAAGAGCACGGTAGTAACAGGACCAGCATGGTTGCTGTCAACCGGAAAATTTTGCCTGACTGTAGCAAAAATGCAAAAAAATCGGGTGACAGAGCCCAATGTTTGGGCTAATTTCGGCCCACAAAACAGGCAGGGAGACTAAATTCCTGCCGAATTTCGCGGTCAAGTCTTGGGAGGATAAGATCTTAGGCGCGCTCGTTCGCTGCCGCCGGAAACGGATGAAAGATCACGCGAAACTCTGAAAACAAGGCTTTGGCCTTGTTTTTTTTTGCTCTTTTTGAAGGGGCAGACCACGAAGCACTTGGGGGAAAATGGCATTTCGTTGGCTGTCAAGCGCGCCACTTCTACTTTCAGTTGCGGATGATGGTAGTATCACAACATTTGCTTTTGCCAAGTCCGCCTGTATTGGGGCGGCCAACCGGTTCAGACGTCCGGACCGATGAAGCCGAACAGCGTGTCCAGGTCATATCCGAGCTTGACCGAGAGCACATACCAGCCGAGGTGGATGAGAGCGGCGACGACCGTCGTCAGCAACACTACTCGCAGCCCACGGAAACGCGCGGGGGCACTCTCGACAGTGCCGAGCACGACATCATTCTCCTCGGCTTGCGTTCTCACGCCGAAGGGCAGCACCGCAAAGAGCGTGAGCCACCAGATAATGAAGTAGACGGCAAAGGTCGAGAAAGCGGACATCCATCAGCCCTGAAAGGAACGTTGCAAAGGCTGCCGCCTTATAGAGCCTTTCATGTTTAAATGGAACAATTCTGTTGGCTCAAGCGGAGCGGAATGTTTGCTGGCGCGCGGCGTAGCCAAAGCATACGGCCAAGCGGCGACCCGTCTCACGCCACTATTCGTGCATCGCGGCTTTTGGCGTGGCGGGAAAGCGCGATTTTGATTGCGACCAGCAGGGGGGCCGCGATTACAAAGAGCAGTGCGACTGCGTTGAACGCCGTATCGAAGGCGATCACAGTGGACTGACCTGTCACGGCCCGGCCGAGAAGTCTCGTCGCCGCCTGGCTAGCGACCGCTGCGTCCACCCCCCTTGCCGTCAGCATGGCTGTCGTGGTTGTCAGCCGCTCGATCACCGCGGACCGCCCTGCGGTGAGGTTGGCGCCGAGGATCGCAACATTGGCGGCGACGTTATGGTCGATCAGCGTCTGAAGTGCCGCGACCCCCAAGAGACCACCAAGCTGGCGACCGGCATTGAAGAGGCCGATTCCGGAGGCGAGATTTCGGCAGTCGAGCTTGCTGAAGGCGATCAGAGTGATGGATAGAAACAGAAAGCCGAGGCCGAAGCCGCGCAACAGGATTGCCGCCATCATGTCGTCCGCACCGCTCTCGCTGGTCGATCCGGACAGCATCCACATCGCAAGCATGATCATCAGGATGCCGAGGGGCACCGTGGCGAACGGAGGGGCGCGGCGTACCTGCATGAGAAAGGCCGCAATCAGCAGCGCGC
>JAPSJG010000439.1 GCA_031178305.1 Sinorhizobium sp. | reverse complement strand
TAGGCGATCTGGTAGTTGAGCGAACCGGCAAGCAGGGAGATGCCGGTCTGCGGGTTGACGAAATACTGCTCTGTCTGCAGCAGGGCTTCGATGGCAAGCCCGCCGAAGGTGATGTCCGAGGCCATCGCAGCCTCGATCAGCACGCAAAGGCGGTCGAATTCCTCTTCCGGCTCGTCGTCCCGCAGGTGCACGACGACCGAGAGCGGCAGGGACCGGTCGTAACCGTCCTCGCCGGCAGGCCCCGACGACGGTCGGACGGTCAAGGTCTCCGATCTGTCGGCCCAGGTGACCGTCAGTGCCGGCAGCTTCTCCTGCGGGATGGCGCCCTTACGGCCGCGCTTTACCTTGTCCGCACCGGAGAACTCCGGAATGGCGGAGAGACGCGCGACCACCGCTGCGAATATCTGGCTGCGGAGATGCGGCATCAGGCGACCGAGCGACCGAGGTCGCGAAGCGCCTGGTTCAGCACCGAGGCGGAATAGCCGGCCTCGAGTATCTGGGCGCGGCCATTGCCGCTGTCCAACTGGCGACCGACGTCGGCGCGAACCGCCGAGCGAAGCCGCGACGGCAATTGCGGCCACGGCCGCTGCGTCATGGCGCCGACGGTTTGGCGCGCGGCCTTCTTCTTGGCGCCCTCTTCGGTCGAGAACAGCGCCGCGCAGAGGTCCGCGATCGGATCGACCACGGCGGCCGGAGCCTGCTCCTGTTCCTGTGTCTTCATGATCAGATATCTCCGGCAAGCGAGATGCGGAGCATGGCCCGCGCATCGTCGTCGATGTTGATGACCTGGTAGGTGACGCCGCCGATTGAGACGCTGTCGCGCTGGCTGGCGAGACCTGGCACCGCGGAGGCGGACACGGCAAGCAGATGCGTGGTGCCTTCGACGGCCTGCTCCTGCACCTCCCCCAGATCGGTTTCCCGCCACACTCGCAGGATGACCCGCACGGCAGGCCTGGCGACGCCGTCGACCGTGAATACGGCGTCGGCATTGCCGAAGGCCTTGGCGAACTTCGGCCCCATCCGTTCGAACATGGCGGGACGCGGCGTCATTTCGGAGCCTTGAGCTTTTCGATCTCAGCCTGAAGCTTGGTGACTTCTCCGGCGAGCGTCGCATTGTCGGTCTCGAGCTGCTCGTTCTGCTTCAGCAGCGCGTCGCGATCGCCGATTGCACTGTCACGCTCCGCCGTCAGCCGGTCATTGTCGGCCGAGAGCTTGTCGTTGTCCGTTGAAAGCTTCTCCAGCTCCTCGCGAAGCTTGTCGAGGTCGATAGAGCCGGGACCGGCCTTGGCATCGGGGCCGGCGGTGAAGGCGCCGAAATTCTTGCGGAAATTATCCGCCTCCTCGGCCGTAATCCCGCCGGTACCGACCGGAACGGGCTCGCCGGGCGCATAGGATTTCTTGCCGACCTTCACGGTCACATTGAACTGCTCGGTTTTCTTGCTCATCGGAGCATCCTTTCAAGGCCCGATATCCGCCGGCGGGAAACCGGCGGATATGCGGACACGGGTTGGGATTAGCGGACCAGCGCGAACAGGCTGGCGTCCGGCTCCGGAGCGATCGGAAGCGGTGCTGCCTGCGTCTGGACGATGGTTCGCGACGGATTCCGTTCCCGCCACATGTCGGGGAAGCGCTCCATCGACAGGAGTGCATCGTTGTCGAGGATGGCGCCGTAGGCGAAATGGCCTTGGAAGCCGAAGGGATCGAAGATCCCGACGCCCATGGATGGCCAGAAGTTATTGCGCACCCCGCCGACCGTGTAGGGCTGCGAATACTGGATGAAGGTCAGCTCGCCGATGGTGCCGAGAACCGCGTAATACTTGTTCTCCGCACCGGTGCTGACCGGCCCCAGTTGCATGATGCCACCATCCTGGCGCCGATTGTCGAGCGCCTCGAGGAACCGCAGCGACTTCTTCAGGAGACCCGCAGCACCGGGTCCGAGCAGGACCTCGCGAGCTGTGAAGCCGCTGGTATTGGAGAGGAGCTGCGCCCACGCCTCGACATCGTCCATCGGATCGACGCCGACTTCGCCCCAGCGGGCTGCACCGGCGAGTGCGATCGTCAGCGCGGGGTTGCGACCGAAATTGACCGTCTGCGTCGGATAATCCTCGCCCTCGACGATCACCTGACCGGTACGGATGACCTGCGAGCACATGAATTCCTCGCGCCGGGTGATCCGTTGGTCCTGGTCGTCGATGATGGTCGCCAGGTTATAGGCGTACCGCTGCGCCGGCGAGTTGCGGCCGCCGATCGGCTCGCCCGGCATACGGATCATGTTGCCGCCGGGGCGAAGGGTATTCTGCGGCTTGACGTAGGCCGGCGTGAAGCTGGTCGCCTTGAAGCCGCGGTTTGCCGAGTCCTTGCCCGGCACGTCCGGGTGGACGAACGGCGCAAGCTCGCGATCCGGCAGGATCTTGTCGAACACGATCTGTTCCATGTCGGAAAGGACCGTGGTCGAGAAATAGCGATCGCGCAGGAATGCTTCCGGGCGGTCGCGAGGCGGCAGAACTGCGACGAGTTCTGCGGTGGAGAGGAGCAATTCTTCCATGTTCTGGTGCCTTTCGGTCTCTGCCTTACTTCAGGACGCGCACGTAGAGGGGAGCGCCTGCCTTGCGGAAAGCGGCCTCGACGGTTGCGGCCGTGTGTCCGGCGCCAAGGATGAGTTTCGTCGAATCGAAGGCGCCGCTTGCGTAGGCGGCGGCAACGACGTCGCCGGCGGATGCGTCCACGTCGAAGGCGAGGACAAGCGCCGGATCTTCGGAACCGTCGGCCGCAGCAGCAGCGGACAGAATGTATTTGTCCGAAGCGGTGACATTGCCGAGAACGGCACCACGCTCGAGGTTCTGCCCGCTGGCGATGGTGACGTTGCGGGTGATGACCGGCACGTCGGAGACGAGCAGGTCGTTCGGGGCGAAGGTCGCTTCTCCCATGATCAGGAATCCTTCCGGTTACGGCCGTGACGGGCCAGGATGGTGGAGCGGACGGTGGAGATCACCGCCTGTTTTTCGGTGGCCTGGCCGCCGCCCGGCGTGCCGGCGCCGAGCGTCGGGCTCTTTCCGGCCATGCGACCGGCAAGGCGCGAGCCGCCGGCGGAAGCGGAAGAGAGAAGCGCTCCCGCTTCCTTGGCCGAGTAGAACCTCGAGCCGAAGGCAAGCTCGGCTGCGAGGCCTGGATTGCTCTCCGCCTTCGGATGCGTGAGGATCGAGCGAATGCGACCCTGCTCCGCGCGGCGGATTGCGCTAGCCGAGGTTTTGCCGTCGTCGGCCTCCTCTTTCTCGCCCTCGGCGCTGGTGTCGTCGTCGGACGTGTCACCGTCCGTGTCCGAGACGTCGTCTTCGGCCGAGGTATCGTCCTCGGTGCCTTCGACCTTCTCTTCGTCTTCGATTTCTTCCGGCCGCTCGTCTTCCAGCCGGGAGCCCTTCTTGCCGCTAATGGCGGCGAGCACGCTCCGCGTGAGCGCGCTGCTACGCGTCAAGTTCGACATTCGTCGTCTCCAGTTGATGTTGGGGTTAG
>JAPSJG010000438.1 GCA_031178305.1 Sinorhizobium sp. | reverse complement strand
GACTATAACGGCTCGAAACAGGAAGGCTTCGGCCTCATGGAGCAGACAATCTGGAAGGGCCGGCGCTGGTCGGCGGCTTCGGCCTATCTGAAGCCGGCTCTGAAACGCCCTAATGTCGAGCTTGTCCGCTGCCTCGCCCGCAGGATCGTCATCGAGAACGGCCGCGCCACCGGGGTCGAGGTCGACTGCGGCGGCCGCATCGAGGTGGTGAAAGCCAATCGCGAGGTGATCGTTTCGGCCTCCTCCTTCAATTCGCCAAAGCTCTTGATGATCTCCGGCATCGGCCCGGCTGCCCATCTGAAGGAGATGGGCATCGAGGTGAAGGTCGACCGCCCGGGCGTCGGTCAAAACCTCCAGGACCACATGGAATTCTATTTCCAGCAGATCAGCACCAAACCGGTCTCGCTCTATTCCTGGCTGCCGTGGTTCTGGCAGGGGGTCGCCGGCGCGCAATGGCTGTTCTTCAAGTCCGGCCTCGGCATTTCCAACCAGTTCGAGGCCTGCGCCTTCCTGCGCTCCGCGCCCGGCGTCAAGCAGCCCGACATCCAGTATCACTTCCTGCCGGTGGCGATCAGCTATGACGGCAAGGCGGCGGCGAACACGCACGGCTTCCAGGTCCATGTCGGCTACAACCTGTCGAAATCGCGCGGCAGCGTCACGCTTCGCTCCTCCGAGCCGAAGGCGGATCCGGTGATCCGTTTCAACTATATGAGCCACCCGGACGACTGGGAGAAGTTCCGCCACTGCGTCCGGCTCACGCGCGAGATCTTCGGCCAGAAGGCCTTCGACCAGTATCGCGGGCCGGAGATCCAGCCGGGCGAAAAAGCTCAGACGGACGAGGAGATCGACGCCTTCCTGCGCGAGCACCTGGAAAGCGCCTATCACCCCTGCGGCACCTGCAAGATGGGCTCGAAGGACGATCCGATGGCCGTGGTCGATCCGGAAACCCGCGTGATCGGCGTCGACGGTTTGCGCGTTGCCGATTCCTCGATCTTCCCGCACATCACCTATGGCAATCTCAACGGCCCCTCGATCATGACCGGCGAAAAGGCGGCCGACCATATCCTCGGCAAGCAGCCGCTGGCCCGCTCCAACCAGGAACCCTGGATCAATCCGCGCTGGGCAATCAGCGACCGATAGGCCTACTCCAAAAGGAAACCAATCCAGCGGCCGGCAAGCAGTGCACCGCTCCAGACCAGCAGCGAAAGCGCGCCCGAAAAGCGAACCCGCAAGGAAAGCGGTCCGCCTTTGACGGCTGCGCGCCACTGCGGCGTCAGATGCAAGAGCAGCGCGTTGACAATGCCGAGAAAGAGCAGCGTGATCTTGGTAAGGAAGGCAGGGTTGCCGGCATATTCGAGCGGTCGGACGCTGAAAAGGCAGAAGCCGGTAGCGATCGCCAGCGCCACGCCGACGGCTGCGGCGCGCGACAGGAACGGCCCGATCACCGCGACCGGAACCGCCCGGATTATACCCAAGAGCCGCAGGTCAAGCGGCAGGATGGCGCCGATGATGATCCCGATCGACAGGATATGGGCGGCGTTCACGAACATGTAGAGGGTCGCGGAGCGCCGTATCGCAACGGCAAACGGCAATCCTTCGATCCACTCCAGTGCCGCCACCGGCTCCATCAATTCGTCCGTATACGCTCGGGATAGATGTCATAGCTCTTTCCGGCGACCGTGATCCGCACGGCCTTCATCCGCTTCTCGTTCCGATCGAGCGAGCGATGGCCGAGCGCCACGATCGGATCGCCGACCTTCGCGACGCCCTCCACGAAACCGGAGCGTTCGGTCAGTCGAGGATTGCCGAGCTCGACCCGCCAGACACCGTCATTTTCCGTCGCCACCCGAAGTGTCGGATGCGGCGGCGCCATGGAAATCTCGCGGATCGTTCCGGAAAGCTCGATCTGCTCCGCTTCGGCCCAGGACCAACCGTGATGCGCAAAGGCCCCCGAGACGAGAAGCAGGCCGAGCAAGCCGGCCATGGAAACACGTGACGACAACATTGCTTTCCCCTTCCCTGTCCAGATTCGATTTCCTTGAAGTTGGAGCGCGGGTGGGGGAAGAACAGCACGTTCACCAATTATTGAATGGCCAAGCGCGCCAGGCACGACCCGCGGACTCGGCGCTTTTTTCAAGGCTTTCGGGGATGAGAGAGATATTTGCTCCGATAGCGTGGCATTAGAAACCGCTATTTCTGTCCTTTGTCACGAACGGCTGCGATATTCCGTGCAAATTGCAACAGGATCGAGCCATGACTACGCAATCCCTCGAAGCCAAAGCGAAAGCGTTGAATGATGAGCTGGAGACCCTGGACCTTGCCGGTCGTCTGGCGCGCGTCGCCGGCCTCGACGGCCGCACCGTCTTTACGACCTCGCTCGGCATCGAGGATCAGGTCATCACCGCCGCCATCGGCACCAATCGCCTCGATATCGACGTCGTGACGCTCGAAACCGGCCGCCTGTTCAACGAGACGGTGGCGCTGATCGATGAGACCGAGGAAACCTATGGCATCGTCATCAAGCGCTTCCACCCGGCAAAGGCCGATGTCGACGCCTATGTGGCGCAGTATGGCATGAACGGCTTCTATGAGAGCGTCGAAGCCCGGCATGCCTGTTGCGGCGTGCGCAAGCTGAAGCCGCTTGCGCGCGCGCTCGAAGGGGCAAGCTACTGGATCACGGGGCTCCGCCGCGGCCAGTCCGGCAACCGCGCTACAACGCCTTTTGCCGAGGCAGACCTCGAGCGCGGCCTCATCAAGGTGAACCCGCTCGCCGACTGGGACATCGAGACGATCCGCGCCTATGTCGCGGCCGAGGCCATTCCGGTCAACTCGCTGCACAGCCGCGGCTATCCGTCGATCGGCTGCGAGCCCTGCACGCGCGCCATCAAGCCCGGCGAGCCCGAGCGCGCCGGCCGCTGGTGGTGGGAGAACGACGAGAAGCGCGAATGCGGCCTGCATGTGGCGGAAGCAACTTCATCCATCATCCCAAATACAAGCGGTGCCGCCTGAGGGCAGGCGCCGCAGCTCAAGACAATCCTCCCGGAGTTCGAAATGCCCCATATCCATCCGGAAACGGAACTGCATAACCCGCAAAGCACCAAGCCGCCGCTCGATCCGCATCTGAAGGCGCTCGAAAACGAAGCGATCCACATCTTCCGTGAGGTCGCCGCCGAATTCGAGCGCCCGGTGATGCTCTATTCGATCGGCAAGGATTCCTCCGTACTGCTGCACCTGGCGCGCAAGGCCTTCTATCCCGGCCGTGTGCCCTTCCCGCTTCTGCATGTCGATACGGGCTGGAAGTTCCGCGAGATGATCGCGTTTCGCGACGAGATGGTGGAGAAGTACGACCTCGACCTCGTCGTCCACACCAACCCGCGCGGTGCCGTCGAGAACATCACGCCGTTCACGCATGGTTCGGCGCTCTATACCGACATCATGAAGACCGAGGCGCTGCGGCAGGCGCTCGATGCCGGCCAGTACGATGCCGCCTTCGGCGGCGCGCGCCGCGACGAGGAGGCAA
>JAPSJG010000437.1 GCA_031178305.1 Sinorhizobium sp. | reverse complement strand
AGCGAGCTCGCGCTGAAAGAAGATGCTCTGGTCCGGCCGGATCTTCGTAAGCGTGCCCTGTTTGGCGATGTAGCCGACGAGAGCGGCCGGATTTGGAAACTCCTTGTTGCGGAACTGAACCACGACCCCCTTCGGGCCAGCGTCGAGCTTCTCGACATTCGCCGTGCGGCATAGCGATTTGATGTAGACGATCTTCAACAGGTGCTGGACCTCGGTCGGCAGCGGCCCGAAGCGGTCGATCAGCTCGGCGCCAAAGCCGTCGATTTCCTTGAGGTCGGTGAGTTCGCCGAGACGGCGATAAAGCCCGAGGCGGAGATTGAGATCGGGTACGTACTCTTCCGGAATCATGACCGGAGTGCCGACCGATATTTGCGGCGACCAGCCCGTGTCGTGGATTTCCTCTTCGCCCTTGAGCTCGGCGACCGCCTCCTCGAGCATCTGCTGGTAAAGCTCGAAGCCAACCTCCTTGATATGCCCGGACTGCTCCTCGCCGAGCAGGTTGCCGGCGCCACGAATGTCGAGGTCGTGGCTTGCAAGCTGGAAGCCGGCGCCAAGCGTATCGAGCGACTGCAACACCTTCAGCCGGCGCTCCGCCGGCCCCGTCAGCGTCTTGTTTACGGGCAGCGTGAACAGCGCAAAGGCGCGCACCTTCGAGCGCCCGACCCGGCCGCGCAGCTGGTAGAGCTGCGCCAGGCCGAACATGTCGGCGCGATGCACGACGAGCGTGTTGGCGGTCGGGACGTCCAGGCCCGATTCGACGATCGTCGTCGAAAGGAGCACGTCATAGCGGCCTTCATAGAAGGCGTTCATGATGTCTTCGAGTTCGGTCGCCGGCATCTGGCCGTGCGCGACGGCCACTTTCAATTCCGGCACGTCGGTCTTCAGGTAATCATGAATTTCCGACAGATCGCTCACACGCGGGCAGACATAGAAGCTCTGGCCGCCGCGATAATGCTCGCGCATGAGCGTCTCGCGGATGACCAGCGCATCGAAGGGCGAGATGAAGGTGCGCACCGCCATGCGGTCGACCGGCGGCGTCGTGATCAGTGACAATTCGCGAACGCCGGTCAGCGCAAGCTGCAGCGTACGGGGGATCGGCGTCGCCGAGAGCGTCAGCACGTGGACGTCGGTCTTCAACTCCTTGAGCCGCTCCTTGTGCTTGACGCCGAAATGCTGCTCTTCGTCGATGATGAGCAGGCCGAGATTGGCGAACTTGGTCGTGGTACCGAGCAGCGCATGGGTGCCGATGACGATGTCGGTCTTGCCATCCGCGACTTCCTTTTTGGTCAGCGCCAGTTCCTTCGAGCCGACAAGGCGGGAGGCTTGCTGTATGCGCACCGGCAGTCCGCGGAAACGCTCGGCAAAGGTTTTGAAATGCTGGCGCGCAAGCAAGGTCGTCGGCACGACGACGGCAACCTGCACGCCGTTCATCGCCGCAATGAAGGCCGCACGCAGCGCCACCTCCGTCTTGCCGAAACCGACGTCGCCGCAGACGAGACGGTCCATCGGCCGGCCGCTGCCGAGATCGTCGCGGACCGCCTCAATCGAGTTCAACTGGTCCTCGGTCTCGTCGTAGGGAAAGCGCGCGGCGAATTCGTCATAGACGCCGTCATGCGCCGCGAGAACCGGCGCGTGCCGCGTGTGCCGTTCGGCGGCAATACGGATGAGACCGCCGGCCATGTCGAGCAGTCGCTTCTTGAGCTTGGCCTTGCGCGCTTGCCAGGCGACGCCCCCGAGCTTGTCCAGGATCGCATCGGTGCCTTCCGTACCGTAGCGCGACAGAAGTTCGATGTTCTCCACCGGCAGGAAGAGCTTGGCGTCGTCGGCATAGACGAGTTCGAGGCAGTCATGCGGCGCGCCGGCTGCTTCGATCGTGCGGAGCCCGACGAAGCGACCAATGCCGTGCTCGGCGTGGACGACGTAGCTGCCTTCGTCCAGGCCCGTCACCTCGGCAATGAAATCGGCGCCGCGCTTGCGACGCTTTGCGCGGCGCACCAGGCGGTCGCCGAGGATGTCCTGCTCGCCGATGACGAGGAGATCGCCGGTCTCGAATCCTGCTTCGAGGCTGAGGACTGCCGAGGCTGCCTCGCCCGGCTTCAGCGAGCGCAGATCGGAAAGAGCCTTGATCGGGCGGATATTGGCGAGGCCGTGCTCGGAAAGAACCTGGAGCAGGCGGTCGAGCGATCCCTCGGTCCAACCGGAAATGATGACCTTCGCACCCTTCGCCCGCTTCTCGGCGATGTGCTTGACCGCCTGATCGAAGACATTGGCCCGTTCGCCATCGCTTTCCTCGCCGGCAGGCCTTGCCCAGCGCATACCCTGACGCGCCTCGATAGTGACGACCTGGCGCGCCTCGCCCTCATGTTCCAGGAACGGCGACAAGCGCACGGCGTTGCGCTCCGTCAGCGCGGCGCCGAAGCCCTTGGCGGTCAGATAAAGAAGTTCCGGGGGCACCGGCTTGTAGGGCGTGCCCTGGGCGATCTGGGATTTGCCGGGAGACGCCGATGCCAGTCGCGCATCATAATAGTCGAGGATCAGCTTCGCACGTTCCGTGGCCGCCTCACGCGCCAGGTGATCGGTTACGAGGCGAAAACCTTCGAGATAGTCGAACACCGTTTCCAGTCGGTCATAGAAGAGCGGCAGCCAATGCTCCATTCCGGCATAGCGCCGGCCTTCGGACACCGCCTGATACAGCGCATCGTCGCGGGTCGCCGCGCCGAAAAGCGAGAGATATTGCTTGCGGAAATGGCTGATGGTGTCGGGCGTCAGAGACACCTCGCTCATGGGATTGAGATCGAGGGAGCGTACTTGTCCGGTCGTACGCTGGCTCACCGGATCGAAGGAGCGGATCGTCTCCAGCGTGTCACCGAAGAAGTCGAGGCGCAGCGGCTCCGCACCGCCCGGTACATAGACATCGAGGATGCCGCCGCGGAGCGCATATTCGCCGACTTCGCGCACAGTCGGCACCCGCTCGAAGCCGTTGCGCTCCAGCAGTGCGGCGAGATCGTCCATGCGCACCTGATTGCCCGGCCGCGCCGAAAAGGCCAGGCTTTCGATCACCTGCTGCGGGGAGATCTTCTGCAAGGCGGCATTGACGGTGACCAGAACGATTGCCGGATGCGGTTTCGTCCGATGCGCAATCAGTGCGCTCAGCGCCGCCAGCCTTCGTGCCGAGGTATCCGCACTTGGTGACACGCGGTCGTAAGGCAGGCAGTCCCACCCCGGCAAGGTTAGGACGGGGATGTCGGGAGCGACGAAGCCGAGGACCTGCTCGAGATCGGCGATGCGCTGGCCGTCGGAAAGGAAGTAGGCGACCGGCACTCCGGCCCGCGCCAAATCCGCGAGTATCAGGGCCTCGGCGCTGGAAGGCACCGGCCCGATCGTCACCTCCCGCGTTGCCGCCAGAATCCTCTTCGCGTCAAAGCCAGGTATCATCGTCGTCTTATTCCGTCTCTCTTACAGCGCCGCGCGTCTTTTGAGACGCGCAAAGGTCGCTGTAACTTTTTTGAATCTGCGCATCGAGCTTTCCGAAAATCGGTTCCGATT
>JAPSJG010000436.1 GCA_031178305.1 Sinorhizobium sp. | reverse complement strand
GACCATCGCGACTGGGAAGAGAACCACTGGGGCGAGCCCTACCGGCCGATGTGGTGCGACGATCTTGAGGACGATACCGTCTCCAGGGTCGGTAAGCGCTACGCGGGCCGGCTCCTCGACGGCGTGGAGCACAACGGCTTCCCGGAGGTACGGCTGTGACCGATCATCCCTTCCTCTTTTCGGGCCTTATGGTCCGCGCCCTGCTTGATGGTCGCAAAACGCAAACGCGGCGCCTGCTCACGCCTCACAATACGTTTTTCGATGGCCGGCCGTGGAGCAAGCTCGCCAAGGCGCAAGAATGGGACTGGGGGAATGCATCGGTAGACAACGGCCCATCCCCGGCCGGCAATCCCGGACCCTACCTGCATCTGCCATGGCTTGCGGGGGACGCAGATCCGTTCGAGCAGACCGTGCACCGCATTTACCCAAAAGTTCAGCCCGGCGACCGCATCTGGGTGAAGGAAACCCATGCGATCGTGCCGAGCACCGCCTACCGGATGAGCACTGGCGTCGAGCAGACCGTGAACCCGGCCGACCGGGACGATGCCGCCGTCTATCGGGAAGGATGGGAGCGTAGTGCGCCCAGCTGGAAACCGTCCATCTTCATGCCGCGCTGGGCTTCCCGCCTGACCCTGCCAGTGATGGCCGTAAAGATTGAGCGGCTGCAGGACATCAGCGACGCCGACGCCACAGCCGAGGGCTTGGCTGTCGTCGAACTGGATGGAATGGACCCGCGCGGTTGGTATCGCGACCTCTGGGACAGCATCAACGGCGTCGGCGCATGGGCCGCCAACCCTTGGGTGATCGCCTATAGCTTCGAAACCACTGCGGAAAAACATCGACGAGGTCGCCCGATGAACCACCCGGAGCCCTCGCCGCAACAGAAGCGCATGGACGCGATCCGCAACCGGGTCGCGCTCGCAACATCCGATTGGGGTATCCAGTCGGATGGCGGCAAAATCTGCCTGACCGCTGCAAGCAAGGAAGGCGATTTCCTCGTCGCGACGATCGCGGATGGCGCGCCGATCGGCGACAGCGAGATGGTTCTGAACGCGCCTTACGATCTGATTTGGCTGCTCCGGACCTACGATGCCCTGGCCGGCCGCTATCGCGCCCTGGTCGCCGAGCTGCGCAGCTACAGGCCCCCGCAACGCGAGAGGCCGAAAGACTACGCCGCCGAATGCGCGATGAAGTGCGCCGAGCCGGCCTTCAAGAAATTCCTCGAGGAGTGCCACGGCCTGGCGCGCCCGCTCACCGACGATCGCGCCGCAACGAAGGTCCGCTCTATCCTGAACATCGGCTCCCGCGCCGAGCTGACCGACGACCCGGCCGCAGCCGCCCGCTGGCAGGATCTGCGCGGAGCCTTTGACGCCTGGAGGCGCCGAGGATGAGCAGTCGCCGTGATCGCATCCGCGCCAAGATCATGTCCCGGGTCCGGATCGACCCGGTTACCGGTTGCTGGGAATGGACCGGCCCTGATTCCGGCAAGAATGGTCGCGGCAAGGGCTACCCGCGCATGTCCCTCGACGGACAGACCGTCGCCGTGCACATCGCCATGTGGACCAACGAGCACGGCTATATTCCCGGCAAGAAGGAACTCGACCACGCCTGCCGCAACCGCCTTTGCGTGCGGCCGGAGATGGATCACGTCGAGATGGTGACCCGCAAGGAAAACGCCAAGCGCCGCGAACAGGCGAAGCGCGCCATGATCGGCCACAACGGCGGGCCAGCATTAGTTTGCGAGGAAATATGACGGCGGCGCCGATCGATCCGCAGCTGCTTGCATTCGTGCGCGCTTTGGCCAAAGCTGACGCGCGCCGCGACCGCGCACGCGGATCTACCGGCCGCGAGGAGAATGCATGCAACGAGCCGCCATCTACGCCCGTTTCTCAACCGATCTGCAAAGCGAGCGGTCTGTCGACGACCAGATCGAACTCTGCCGCGAATTCGCAGCCAGGCAAGGCTTCGTCGTTGCACGCTCCTATTTCGACAAAGCGCGCAGCGGTGCGTCGATCTTCGGACGAAACGGATTTCTCAGTCTCATGGACGATGCCCGCGAGGGCAAATTCAACATTGTCATCGTAGAGGCGCTCGATCGCTTGTCGCGAGATCAGGAGGATCTTGCCGGCCTTCACAAACGACTGACTTTCGCCGGCGTCCAGATCATTGCCGTTCACGACGGCGCGGCCGACGCCATCCAGGTCGGCATTCGCGGTCTTGTCTCTACGCTCTTCCTCGCGGATCTGAAAAACAAGATACGACGAGGCATGACCGGCGTCGTCCGCGAGGGTCGCCACGCGGGGGGTCGCGCTTACGGCTACCGCCCGACCCTTGGACAACCCGGCGTGCTGCAGATATTCGAACCAGAGGCCGAGATCGTCCGAAGGATCTATTCTGAAGTAATTGAGGGTGCACTGCCGCGCGAGATTGCCGCAGGGCTAAACCGTGACATGGTAGCACCTCCTCGCGGCGTCGCCTGGAACGCCAGCACGATTCTCGGCTCCGCGCAGCGCGGCAACGGCATCATCCGGAATCCCCTCTACTGCGGTCGGATAGTATGGAACCGAATTCGCATGGTCCGAGATCCGGAAACAGGCAAGCGGATCAGCCGTCCTAATGACCGGTCGGAACATCGCGAGGCGGAGGCGCCGCACCTCGCCATCGTCGATCAGCAGACGTACGAGGCGGCACTGGCGATCTTGGAGGGAAGAGCAAAGAAGGTGCGCGGCGGGCACGACGTGCGGAGGCCAAAGCGCCTTCTTTCGGGTCTCCTGCGTTGCGCCCAGTGTGGTGGCGGCATGTCGATGCATGACCGCAATGGCGACGCTATTCGCATTCGGTGCAGCAGATCGAAGGAAAGCGGCACCTGCTCGAATCAGCGGCGTTACAGCCTCAACAAGATCGAGGCGGCCGTCGTCAGCGGGTTGCGCGGCCAACTCATGCATCCCGAGCTGCTGGTCGAGTATGTTCGGGTGTATCGGGAGGAGCGTCGTGACGAAGCGTCGAAAGCAGCGAGAGAGCGGGCCTCAAACGAGCGCCGCCTTGCCGAACTACACGGCCAGCTTGAACGCCTGATGCAAGCGCTCGCCCGTGGCGTTCTACCAATCGAAGCAGTCGAGGCGCAATACAAGCCGCTGGAGATCGAACGGGACCGGTTGGCGGCGGAGCTCGAACAGATGCCGGCGTCGACTGCAATCGAGCTCCATCCGCATGCAGCAAACCAGTACCGCAAGGCCGTCGAGAACCTCGCCGAGCGCCTGGACGATCTTGACGCCCGCGCAGACTCCCAAGCTATCGCTGCATTCCGCAGCCTGGTCGACAGCGTGGTCGTTCATGATCGCGCTGATGGCGGCGTAGAAGTTGAAGTGATCGGCCATCTGTCGGCCCTGATCGGAGCCAAGGCAGAAATGTTGGGGGGACGCTTGGTAGCGGAGGAGGGATTCGAACCCCCGACACAAGGATTATGATTCCTCTGCTCTAACCTACTGAGCTACTCCGCCGCCGGTGCCGTGAAGCTTCTGAGCGAAGCCCGTCTTGGCTGGTCGGGC
>JAPSJG010000435.1 GCA_031178305.1 Sinorhizobium sp. | reverse complement strand
ACCTCGATAGATCATGTCGAGTGCGACGTAGAGGATGATCACCAGTCCGACATAGGCGATCCAGTGGTGCCGGCTGAGCAGGCGGGCGATGAAGTTCGCGGCGACGCCCATCAGGCCGATCGACAACACCAGGCCGAACACGAGGATGGATGTGTGCTCCCGGGCCGCACCCGCGACGGCGAGGACGTTGTCGAGCGACATCGAGATGTCGGCAACCACGATCTGGGTCGCGGCTTGCGCGAACGTCTTTTTCGGTGCGGTCGCCGGATCCATCCCGACCACATCGCTGTGGCCTCCGGTGCGGATCTCGCGCCACATTTTCCAGCAAACCCAAAGCAGGAGGAGGCCGCCGGCGAGCAGGAGCCCGATGATGGCAAGCAGTTGAACCGTGAAGGTTGCAAGCACGATGCGCAGGCCGGTCGCGGCGAGAATGCCGATGAGAATAGCCTTCTTGCGCTGTTCGAGCGGGAGACCTGCCGCCGCAAGACCGATAACCACGGCGTTGTCCCCGGCAAGTACCAGGTCGATGACAATGACCTGCATCAGGGCCATCAGCCCGGCCGATGTGAAAATTTCCATAAGTGTCCCCGCAGTGCAGTGAAAAGACTACAGCGACCTTGCGCTTCTGATTAGACGCGCGGCGCTGTAGAGAGGTCGAGTGGCGTTTCGCAACCGCATAGACTGTGCAGGGTGACCGGATCAAGTGGCCTTGCATGTCCCGCGCAGAGATATTTGCGCGGAACAGGCCCGGACGGGCGGTCGGCTCCCTTCCTGAACCGCAGCCAACCTTCATTCGGCAGCTATGCTCGCTGTAGGATTTATGCATACATGCGGTAGGCTGGCCTGCGCTAAAAGAGGCGGGCTGAAGGGGGCGGCGCTCCAGCGCCGAGGGGCGATGAAGACAGTTATTGCTGCCGTGTTTTCCAGCGCGGTCATGGCCGGTGCCGGGCATGCGGCGACCGTTACCAATCGCGATAGCGATACGGCCGTGCTGGTGATCGTGGAGGGACAAAGCCGGATGGATTTCGCGCTCGCCTCGGGTGCTACGGAAACGATCTGCCCAAGCGGCTGTTTCGTGACCTTACCCAGCGGCGATCGCATCGGCCTTCAGGGCGACGAAACGGTCGAGATCGTCAACGGCTCTTTCGTCTTCAAATAGACCACGCGGGCGCAAAGCCGCCCGCATGGTCGCGGCAGGGGCAGGGGTAAGGGCAAGGGTCAGGCGTGATGGGCGCTGACTGCCTTGACCAGTTCGCCCGTCAGTTCTTGGCTGCTGCAGTGAGAAATATCTCCCAGCGACAGCATGCCGACCATCCGCTTGTCCTCATTGATCACCGGCAGCCGCCGAATTTGTTTCGACTCCATCAGGTGAATGGCATCTTCGACGGATTCGGTGGTGCGGCAATAAATGATGTCCTTCGTCATGACATCGCGGGCGGTCAGCGAAGCGATATCGTTTCCGTTGGCGAGCGCACGCACCATGACGTCGCGATCCGTCACCATGCCGATCAAGCGATCGTTTTCGCCGACCGGCAGTGCGCCAATATCCTCTTCCTTCATAATGCGCGCAATGGTACGCAAGTCCGTGTCCGGCCCGATCCAACGAACGCCGGGATGCATGGCTTCTTCGGTTCTCATCATACCCTCCATTGTCAGCTGAACCCCTATTATACGCCAAGAATCGTGGCTAATCGGAGGTATTTGCGCCTGCGACGGAAATCCATCGACTGTCAGGTCAGCTTTCTTCGCCGCTCCAGTTCCGCTTCCGTCGGCTGTTCGAACTCGAACGAGCCCGTTACTACGTCGCCGGCGGCGACGTATTTGTTGACCGTCACACCGGATCCGGAGACTTTCGAACTGACGAGTTTCAGTGCCATCGGCCTCGTGCCGTCGCCGAACAGCCTCTTGCCCTTTCCGAGCACGACCGGAAAGAATGAGACAAACATCTCGTCGACAAGGTCGTTCTCGAAAAGCGTCTGCAGGAAGTCGGTCGAGCCCTGGGTCAGTAGATCCGGTCCTTCCTCGCCTTTCAGTTTTCGAAGCGTGTCGACGACGTCGGTGCCGAGCGTTCGGCTGTTTTGCCAGTCCAGCTTCAGATCCGGGTTGCGCGTCGCGACATATTTGGTGATGCGGTCGAAGAGCGGCCCGATCGGATCGTCGGCGCCGACATAGGGCCAATGGGCCGCAAAGATGTCGTAGGTCTTTCTGCCAAGCAGAAGGTCGAACGGTCTCGCAAACATCTCGTCGACCGCCTGTCCCATCGCTTCGTCGAAATAGGGGGCGGCCCAGCCACCATATTCGAAACCGCCGACCGGATCTTCGTGCGGCCCGCCCGGCGCCTGCATGATTCCGTCGAGGCTTGTAAATGCACCAACGATGATCTTTCTCATGGTCGTTCTCCCTAGATCACGATTATTAGGTCGGATCGGATCGAGCGCGGGATGCGGGCGGACACATTTCCTCATCCCGCGCCAGTCGCCCTGTTGCTGCACTTAAAGACGTCCGGCCGTGACAGTAACCGACAGCGGTGAAGAATTTTTCGGCGCTCTTTACCCCAGCGGCAGAGCGAGTGCGCGTCCGTTGCCGCGACCCCGCGGGCCGGGAGAAGGGGACACGTGGCGCCCGCCCGCGTGTCTATGTCACCCTGACGCCAGCGGCGGATTGCGCCAGTGTTCCCCCGTGCGGGGGCTTTGCAGGCCGCAATCCTCCATGGGGCCTCAGTCAGCGGGATCCTTTTCGTAGGTCCTCGTCCCCGGCGGCAGTTGGACCCAGGAGTGCCTGCGGCAGTCATAGACAGAATTCTGCGGCGGCGGAAAATTCGGGTCGGCGAAGGCGCCAACGGCGACGGCCACGGATGATTGCTCGTAGCCTTCTTCCGTATGGAACAGGTTCGTCCCGCAGACCGGGCAGAAGCGAAACCGGAATTTCGCTCCCTGGTCGCCGGTCCGCACATATTCGGTCGCCGTGCCGGAGACGCGATAGGGAGCGGCAAAGCTGGCGAGCGCTGCAAAGACACTGCCGGTCCGGCGCTGGCATGCGAGGCAGTGGCAAAGGCCGACGCCCCGCGGATCGCCTTGTACTTCAATCCTCAGTTGACCGCAGGAACAGAAGGCTGTTCGAAAAGGCATGCCGCACCTCAAAGAGAAGTTGTCGTGCTCCTCCACTTCACGGAATGGCGAAAATGCTGATCTCGTTGGCGATGCCCCGCAACGTCACGTTGTGAGCCATCGGGCTCAAGCCACGGTCGGAAAGCAGGCTGGCGGCGCGCGGATGGCCGAGCACCGAGCCGGTGGCGAAAATCTCGCGCGAGGTGGCGAGATGCTGGACGCGCGAGGCGATGTTGACGGTCTGACCGAAATAATCCTGCCGCTCATTCAAGTTGACCGCTATGCACGGCCCTTCATGGATGCCGATCTTCAGAAGCAGATCCTCTCTGCCGCGCTCCTCGTTGAGACTGCGCATTGCGTCCCGCATCCGCATCGCTGCGGCGAGCGCTCGGTCCGGCGTCGGGAAAGTCGCCATTACCGCATCGCCGATCGTCTTGACGACGGC
>JAPSJG010000434.1 GCA_031178305.1 Sinorhizobium sp. | reverse complement strand
GTAATGGCGTCGATCAACTGTCCGGTAATGCGCACCCTGTTCCCGGACTTGCGCAGGCTGCCTTCGAGCACGTAACGTACGCCGAGCTCGCGGCCAACTTCGTTCACATCCACCGCCCGGCCCTTGTAGGTAAAACTCGAATTCCGCGCGATGACGAACAGCCAGCGGATGCGCGACAGGGCGGCGATGATATCCTCCACCACGCCGTCGGCGAAATAATCCTGCTCCGGATCGCCGCTGAGATTCTGGAAGGGCAGCACGGTAATGGAGGGTTTATCCGGGAGGACGAGTGCGGTCGGCGGCTCGCTCGATTCGCTCGTGGCATTTTCGATGACGCTTGACCCGCCGGACTGTCGCCCATCCACGATCTCGCCGACGAAGCGGAAACCCTTGCGCGCGACCGTCCGGACGAGGCGCTGCTCCTCGCCGCTGTCGCCGATCGCCTTGCGAACCGCGTTGATGTGGCTGGTGATGGTCGACTCGGAGACGATACGGCCGCTCCACACCGCCTCCAGGAGGTCGTCCTTGCTGACGACGCGGTGGCGGTTCCTGACGAGATGCAGCAACAAGTCGAAGACCTGCGGCCCAACGGCCACGACCTGCCCGCTGAGCGTCAGTTCCCGGCGCTCCTGATCGAGCACGTAGTCTCCAAACGTGAATTGCAAGGTCGGCATCCCCCGGCCGAGCGCCCTCGGCCCCTGCCGAGCAAACTGAGCGCGTCTTGTCTGCCATTGATAGCACACGGTATGGCGTAGCTCGCTCGTCCGTCCGCCGCAAGGGCATCGGTCGAGCGTTTTGGTGGAATCACCTGACGTCGCACAAATGCGGCAAAAACGAAGGCATGGCGGCGACGCGAATGCTTGTGAGCGCATCCCGCTCAGCGTCTTGGACAAATAACCAAGCCTTCTTCAAGGGCAATTGAAGCCTGCCACAAGGACTTCCCGCAAGGTCGGAGGCACTCTCCATTCACATCGACGGCAATGGTTGCGGTCGAGAAAAGAGGAGAGAGCCATGAAGATCGTCGTCATCGGAGGCACCGGCCTCATCGGATCGAAGCTTGTGAAGAACCTTCGCGAGCGCGGCCATGACGTGCTCGCAGCCGCCCCCAATACGGGCGTGAACACCATCACCCGCCAGGGACTGGCCGAAGCGATGGATGGGGCTCAGATCGTCGTCGACGTGGCGAACGCGCCGGTTTGGGAAGACAAGGCCGTTTTTGAATTCTTCGAAACGTCCGGCCGTAACCTGCTGTCTGCCGAAGCTGCCGCCGGCGTCCGCCATCACGTTGCCCTCTCGATCGTCGGTAGCGAACGGCTTCCCGACAACGGCTATTTCCGGGCGAAGGTCGCGCAGGAAAATCTCATCAAGGCATCCAGCATCCCGTATACCATCTTACGTGCAACGCAGTTCTTTGAGTTCGTCGGCGGCATTGCGCAGGCGGGGGCGGTCGGCGACGAGATCCGCCTGTCGCCGGCACTGTTCCAGCCGATCGCCTCCGACGACGTGGTCGCGGCGCTCGCTGAGGTCACACTCGCACCGCCGGTCAACGGAACCGTCGAAGTCGCCGGCCCTGAGGCGATCCCGCTCGATGAAGTGGTGAGGCGCTACCTGCGTGCTACGCAGGACACGCGCAAGGTCGTGCCGGACGTCCACGCGCGCTATTTCGGTTCCGTTCTTGACGATCAATCGCTGACTCCCGGCGGCAGCGCACGCATTGGCGCAATCCGGTTCGAGGACTGGCTCGGCCAGCAAGCCGCGCACTGAAGCGGACCCTCAGATGAGCGTCGGCCCGGCAGGGGCCGCGCCCACACGCTAAATACCCTTGAAGGAGAATTGCAATGCTTAAAAGAATTTTCTCGGCCGCTGCCTTCGCAGCGCTCTCGATCACCGCAGTTTCGGCCGGCGAAAGACCCGCGGGCAAGGTGACGGTCGTCTTCGACCACGCGCTTCCGAACGTCCCCGGCAAGAGCATGAAGGGCGTGCTCGTCGAATACGGGCCGGGCGGCGGATCGCCCGCTCACACGCACCCCAAGTCCGCCTTCATCTATGCGACGGTGCTCGAGGGCGCGATTCGAAGCAGCGTCAACGGCTCGCCGGAAAAGGTCTACATGGCCGGCGAAAACTTCTACGAAGAACCAGGCTCCCATCACGAAGTAAGCGCGAATGCCAGCGACACGGAACCTGCACGGCTGCTGGCGGTGTTCGTCGTCGACACCGACGAACAGGAACTCACCACGCCCATCGGGGAGTGAACGAACGCGCTTCGGCCGGCAGCCCTACAGCGCCGCGCGTCTTATCAGACGCGCATGCCTCCCTTGTGCGTCCTGAAGGACGCACAGCGCTGTAGGGAGGCCACCGCCGCGAGGGCTGCTTCCCCACCATCGGGCATTCAAGAGGAATCGAGAAAATGGATTCGCTCGCGGACAAGGTCGCCGTCGTCACTCGCGGAGATCCCGCGGCCGACGTCGTCGTGGCGCAACCAAAAAAGAGAAAAATGGTCGGCTTGCTGCTCTGCCTCGGCGCCGTTTTCGTCGTGGCCGGCGGATGGGCCTTGGCTCGTTCGGGCAGCGAGGCGTCGACCGACAATGCCTATGTGCGCGGGGACGTGACCTCGCTCGCTCCGAAGGTTGCGGGCTACGTCACGGCCCTGGAGGCTCGGGACAACCAAGCCGTCCGGGCGGGTGACGTCCTCTTCCGGATCGACGACCGGGACTACCGCGCACGGCTTGCACAAGCGGTGGCCAATGTCGAAGCTGCCCAGGCTCGCCTCACCAATGTCGATGCGGAAACCGAGCTTCAGCATGCACTCATTCGGCAGGCCGAGGCGCAGAGACGTTCGGCCGTGGCCGAGCTCAATCTGGCCACCAAGGCCTACGACCGCCGACGCGAGCTTATCCGCAGCAACACCATCAGCCAGGCCCATGTCGATGAAAGCGACGCGGCGCGGTCGAGAGCCGAGGCGAGCGTGTCGGCCGCCTCCGCAACGCTGGAGGGCCAACAGCAACGCATCGCCGTCCTCGCCGCACAGCGCGAAGCGGCAGTGGCCGCCGTGGCGCAGGCAGAGGCCGCGCGCGATCTCGCCGAGATCGACCTCGACAGCACCGTGGTACGATCGCCCGTCGACGGCGTTATCGGCAACCGCCAGGTCCGCATTGGCCGGTTGGTCGCGCCAGGGGCCTCGCTGCTCGACATCGTTCCGGTCGACGATGTCTGGGTTGTGGCGAATTTCAAGGAGACCCAGCTCGAACACATCCGGCCGGGTCAGCGCGTTCGCATCACCATCGACGGCTACCCGAATGAGGCGCTTGAAGGCGTGGTCGACAGTTTTGCGCCCGGCAGCGGCTCCGCTTTCAGCTTGCTGCCAGTCGACAATGCGACAGGGAATTTCGTTCGCGTCGTTCAGCGCGTTTCGGTGAAGATCCGGTTTACCAGCAATCCTTTGCTCGGCCGCCTCGTGCCCGGCCTATCCGCGCGCGTCGAAGTTGATCTGGGGAGTGGCTCATGACCACCATCCTCACCGCCACGCCGACCCGCGCCAGATCGACGGCCGGAGCCCTTCT
>JAPSJG010000433.1 GCA_031178305.1 Sinorhizobium sp. | reverse complement strand
GGTGGTCGCCGGTCGGCTGCATGATCACACCGAGGTCGAGCAGGCGGTTGTAGATGCCGGCCGTCTCCTCGGTCGCGGGCTCCAGCGTCTCGCGGTCGCGGACGAACTCGACGCCAAGATAGAGCCCGATGCCGTGCACGGCGCCGACCAGAGGAAAGCTTTGTCCCAGCGCCTCGAGTCGCTCTTTCAGGTGGTCGCCGATCTTGCGGGCATTTTCCTGCAATGCCTCGTCGTGAAGAATATCGAGCACCGTCAGCCCGACGACACAGCTCACGGGGCTGCCGCCGGAGGAGGAGAAGAAGTAGCCTTCCTTCTCCAGCGCATCGGCGATCTCGCGGCGGGTCATGACGGCACCGAGCGGGTGGCCGTTACCCATACCCTTGGCGACGGTGATGATATCCGGAACGACGCCCTGCTCCTCGAAACCCCAGAAGTAATGTCCGAGCCTGCCGTAGCCGACCTGCACCTCATCGGCGATGCAGACGCCGCCGCGTGCCCGTACCATCGCGTAGACGGCTTCGAGATAACCGGGCGGCAACGGAATGCCGCCGGCATTGCCGTAGACGGTCTCCGAGATGAAGCCGGCAAGGCTCCTCCCCTGCTGATCGAGTTCGCTGAGCTTCGCCGAAACCGTCGCGACATAGTCGTTCGTCGATCCCGCGCCGCGGAAAGGACCGCGATAGGTATTCGGCGCAACGATCGGATGCACCCAGTCCGGCCGTGTCGTCAGCGCCTGCGGATTGTCGGCGATCGAGGTCGAGACCGCGTCGCTCGCAACCGTCCAGCCGTGATAGGCTTCGAGCAGCGAAACCATGTTGCGCGCGCCGGACGATGCCCAAGCGAGACGGATGGCAAGGTCGTTCGCCTCCGAGCCGCTATTGACGAGAAAGACCGTATCGAGACCTTCCGGCGCTAGCGCCGCAAGCCGCTCGGAGAATTCCGCCACCGCCGCATAGTGGAAGCGGGAATTGGTGTTGAGCAGCGACCATTGCCGCCCGACGGCGGCCGAGAGGCGCGGATGCCCGTGGCCGACGATGGTGACGTTATTGACCATGTCGAGATAGGCGCGCCCCTCGACGTCGAAGAGATGCTCCTTCCAGCCCCGCTCGATTTGCGGCGGATTGCGGTAATAGTTCTTCTGTGGACGCGCGAAATGGTGCAAGCGCTGCTCCAGGAGCCCGGCCGCGTCGGTCGATGGGGCGTCGCAATCGAAGCCCAGGAGTGTGGCCGGCGATGGGCAGAGCCGTCGCCAGGCATCCGCCTGATGCGGGGCCGCAAACGCCGGCGGATCGAGATCCGCCACGGTGCAGAGCTGAACCCGCATGAGGCCGAGTGACGGCGGGTCGCCGGGAACCGTAGCGATGCGCGCACCCGCCCTGATCGTTTCGCTTTCCGTTTCCGCAGGTTCGACCCCAAGCAGGTGCAGATGCAATCGCTCGCCCGTGAGGACCAGTCGTCCTTCGCGCTGCACCAGGCGTCCGGCAAAGGGGGCGTGGATTTCGGTCTGCCCTTTGAGGCAGAGGTCCACATGAAGCGCAAAGGTCCGCGGCGCCCTCGCCTTGAGCAGTCGCGTCTCAGTCAGCCGGAATTCGCCATAGCGTGTGGTGGCAGCGCCGGCCGCCCTCGCCGCCGATTGCAGAAGCAGCGCTTCCGTATCCTCATAGTGCCAGCGGTCGGCAGGAAGGTGCGGCCCGAGGAGCGACAGGTCGACGACGCCGACATGATCAGGAAGGATATCCGGCACCAACTGATGGTCCACCTTTAACGCTGCCCGTTCCGGCTCCATGCCGACGGCCTCGCGGATTGCATGCTCCATCAGTTCGAGGGGTATCGACACGGCAACCTCGAAGATCTCGCGCTCATGCGCGGCATTGCCCTGAACATAGGCGTTGTCCGGGTCGATCCCGAGGTGCTGGGCGGAGCTCGCGACCAGAACGCCGGCGCGCGCGACGATCAGCGGCCAGAGTGCGCTCACTTCGGCGTCCGTCAGCGGGCAAACGGCATGGAAGGCCTTCACCGCCGGCAGAATGTAGAAGGGGTCGCCATCGGCATGGTGCAGCAACGATGCGCAGGTGGCGGCAAGCTCTGCGACGAGCCATCCCTTGAGCACGTCGCCGAAATCGATGACGCCCTCGGGAATGAGCCGGCCGCTCTTGTCCGCCCGGCTGACGACGTTGTCATCGGTGACGTCATGATGGATCGCCTGCAGGCGCAGCTCCGACGACAAGGGTTGCAGCCGCCGCATGGCGCCGACCATCGCCTCGGCGATTCGCCTGCGGAACGCCTCGTCGGCCATGGTCGAAAGCAGATGCAGCGCGACCGGCCCGGCCTTCCTCAGGTCCCACTGCAGTTCCCGCTCCAGACCCGGATGATCGAAGTCCTGAAGCGTAGCGGCCAGCCGTCCGGCGACGTCGCCAAGCGCTGCCACGCTGTCGACGGCCAAATGCTTGCGACGCGTGAGCGGCGTGCCTTCCAGATAGGTCAAGAGCCGCAGCTGATAGTTCTCGCCGCGGGCGGTGGCGGCGACGATCTCCTCGCCGGCAAGCGAGGGCACGACGCGCGGAACACTCGGCGCGTCCGCCTTCCCGCCGACATGGGCAAGGGCCGCATTCTGCGCCTCGAGCTCGTGCCGCGCATATTCCGCCCGCGCGATCTTCAGGACATAGCGGCCCTCGTCCGAGTCGATGCGGTAATTGCGGTCCTGCTGGCTGCCCAGCTCCTCGATTTCACCCGTAATGCCATAATGCTCCGAGAGCAGCGCCCTCGCCTCGTCGACAGAGACGTCCGGCCGCGCAAGCTCCGTACGGCGCTTTAGCGATTCCTCTTGCATCGTTCCGTTTCCATCCATTCCCGCTCTACTGCGAAACGCCCTCAAGACGGTAGCGCGTGCCGGGATAGAGCAGGCGCGCCACCGTCACATGCGACGCCTCAGACCAGGTCCTCCGGCGGATCATCAGGCAAGGTTCGTTGCGGCCGATCGAAAGCAGCTTGCTTTCCCACGGCTTCGGCAGCACCGCTTCGACGATCTGCTCGGTCCGGGTGATCGGCGCCACCAGTGTCAGAAAGGCGTTCGGCGTCGTCGTCTGAAAATCCTGTTTCAGGTAATTGGGGCAAACTGACGGATTGACGAAGCGGTCTTCGATCTGAATTGGCACCTCATCCTCCAGGTGCACGATGATCGAGTGGAAGACCCGTGCCCCGGTCGACAGCCCCAAGCTATCGGCCACCTCGGGCCCTGCAGCCTCCTCCTGCAGGAGATTCAGCCTGGACGTGTGCAGATGGCCTCGCTCGCGAATCTCCTCGGCAATGTTGCGGACCTCAAGAAGCGCCGTGCTGCCTTTGTGCGCGGCGACAAAGGAGCCGACCCCCTGGACGCGTGTGATCGCGCCTTCGCTCGCAAGCTCGCGAAGCGCACGGTTCGCCGTCATCCGGCTGACGCCGAGTTCCGCGACGATGTCGTTTTCGGAAGGAATGCGGTGATGCGCCGGCCATTCGCCGCTTTCGATACGGCCGCGGATGAACTGCTTCACGGCCTCATAGCGCGGTACGGGTCCATCCTTCAATG
>JAPSJG010000432.1 GCA_031178305.1 Sinorhizobium sp. | reverse complement strand
TGCCGTTCTGTACTTCGAGGGCGCAGCGCACGGCGTCTACCACACTGCGGAACTCGACCAGTGCGCCATCGCCTGTGCGCTTGATCACGCGTCCGTTGTGGACAGCGATGGTCGGGTCGATCAAGTCGCTGCGCAGTGCCCGTAACCTCGCCAAAGTACGGTCTTCGTCCGCGCTCGCCAGCCGGCTGTACCCGACCACGTCGGCGGCCAGGATCGCAGCTAGCTTGCGGTTCTCGCTCACAGGGGGCCATCTCCTCATCTCCATAATAACACGAAGACACAGGGAAGGAGGAAAGTTCGGTGTTCCAGCGTGCCGGTGGGTGAAATCGAGGCTCGCCATCTGTTTGCCGTCATGCCTGAAGGCTTACAATGCTGAGCACCGATCGGGAGGCAGCTTGACGAGCCGGATCTACAACTTCGAGGGTGATAGGGGACGCCGCCGACGCGCATGTCTGGGCAATGACTGCCCTGCCACTCTTTCGGACATTCGACACCGTCACGCCGAAGTCAGCTTGGGGTCACGAGTTCTGGTTGGGCCCAATGTCCGGTTTCTGGAAGGAAAATGGGTCCCGGAAGGTCAGGATTGGGTCGATTGTTCGCACTGACGACCATCGCAGAAGAGTATATCCGGCGTTCCAAGTCGACGCACTTCGGAGCGGAGTTTGCGGTGGTCAGACCGTTACAACAATCTTCCCGAATTGTTCATTCGATTCCAGGAAGCGATGCGCCTCGACGATCTGATCAAACGAAAATGTCCTTGCGATGACGGGGTGAAGCGAACCCGATATCAGCCCCTCGATAATGAACGCCTTGGCGGCTTCCAGCCTGCGTGGATCGCCGATCACCTCGTGAACGAGATAGCCGCGCAGCGTGAGGCGCTTGCTGAGAGCGGTGAACAGCGGAAAGGGAGTCTTCTCGGCGCTCAGGCCGCCATATTCGACGAGAATGCCACCCGGCGACATGGCAGCGGTCAAAGGCTCGAAGATTGGTCCGCCGATCGGATCGAACACGACCCGAATGCCTCGTGGACCGGAAATTTCCTTCAGGCGGGCTTCCAGGTCCTCCTCCGCCGAGGCGATCACATGCGCCGCGCCGGCCTCCAGCAGCGCCTGCCTCTTGGTCGATGTCCTGGTGACCGCGATCGGTATTGCGCCAACCTTGTTGGCAATCTGGATTGCGGCCAGTCCGACGCTGCTTGACGCGGCGGTAACGGCGACGAAATCATCACGGCCGAGCCCACCGATGTCGATCAGACCACCGTAGGCGGTGAGATACTGCATCCAGACGGCCGCCGCCTCTTCCCAGCTAAGCGAAGCCGGATGCTTGACGAGGAGGGCGGCGGGAAAGTTGGCAAGCTCGCCATAGCATGGCCAGCGGATCATCGACCTCGGCGGCACCACGCTGACCGCATCGCCCGGCACGAAACCTTCCACGCCTTCGCCGACCTTTTCGATGACGCCAACGGCTTCCAAGCCGAGCCCGGAAGGCAATGTCGCCGTCTCGATATACCTGCCCGACCGCAGCAGGGCATCGGCCCGGTTAAGACCGAGCGCCTTGACCCGGATCCTAACCTCGCCCCGGCCAGGCTCCGGAACATCCACCTTCTCGATCCGCAGAACTTCCGGACCACCAAGCTCGTGAAAGCGAACAACGCGCGTCATGGCTAGACTCCAAAATGAACGAATGAAATAAGCTATGTCAGCAGCGTTTGAGCGGATAAATGGCCGATTCTGCACCACAGTAGAAAACAAAGGTTTTGAATATGGATCGCCTGACCAGCATGGCCGTGTTCGTCAAAGCCGTCGATCTCGGTTCCTTCGCGGCGGCCGCAAGCGCACTCGATCTCTCCGGGCCAATGGTCGGCAAGCATATCCGGTTTCTGGAGGAGCGGCTTGGCGTGCGCCTCATTAACCGCACCACGCGGCGTCAAAGCCTGAGCGATTTTGGTCGCGCCTACTACGAGCGCTGCCGCGTCATTCTTGCCGAGGCGGAAGCCTCGGATGCGCTTGCGACCGACGAGCTTTCCGAACCGCGCGGAAAACTGCGCGTCACTATGCCGGTCCATTTCGGCCGGCACTGCGTCATGCCCGTACTGCTGGAACTCGCCCGCCGATATCCAGCATTAGAGCTTGACCTCTCCTTTAACGATCGCCTCATCGATCTTGCAGAAGATGGCCATGATCTCGCCATCCGCACGGGCACACTGGCGGACAGGGCCGGATTGATCGCGCGTCGTGTCGCGCGCCAGCCAATGATCGTTTGCGCCGCACCGGCCTACCTCGAAACCCATGGCCGCCCGAAGACGGTGGAGGAGTTGGCGCAACACAAAGCGGTCGTCTATCGCCGATCCGGCCCTGTTCCGCCCTGGCTCTTCCCACAGCAGGGCCAAACGCCATTCGAAGTTCTTCCGGTGAACCGATTCCGCCTCGATGATCTCGATGCCATCGCCGATGCCGCGACATCCGGGGCGGGGCTTGCAGGCTTCTATACTGGCTGGTGAGGGAGCGGATCGAGACAGGCGCTCTTATCCGGCTTCTCCCCCATCAGGCACCGTTCCTCTATGATTGTCATGCCGTATGGCTGCAGACGCGGCATCTGCCGCTGAAGGTCCGCGTTGCCGTCGATGCTTTAGCCACGGAATTGCCCGGGTTCATGATGTGAAATGCAGGAGGGCCGCTCATGCGGCACAAACGGCGCATCACGTTTGTTGCGCAATCTCCCGAACGACGCGTCGAAGCCATTGGTGGCCGGGATCCGCGTCATGACGCGCATGCCAGGCCTGGACAACCCGAAACGGCGGAATGTCGATCGGGGGCGGAAAGAGGCGAAGCGGCAGCGGGCTGGGCAGTGACCCAAACAGGCGGCGGGGTTCGGTGGCCACGAGGTTCGAGGATTCGACCAGAAGGGGCGCCATCAAGAAATGCCCGACGGTAACAGCGGTCTTCCTCTTCAATCCGCGCTCCGCCAGGACGGCGTCGACATAGCCATGCGGATTGCCTCTCGTCGACACCTGAAGATGTCGCAGGCATAGATAGCGGTCGAGGTCGAGGGGATCTGCAAGGGCCGGGTGGTCGCCTCGGCCGGCACAGACAAAATCCTCCTCGTAGAGCAGTTCCTCACGCAGGTGAGACGGCGGCTCGGGAAAGTTGCCGGCAATGAGTTCAACTGATCCTTCCTCCAGCATCGGCAGGCCGACAGTGTGGCTGGTGTTGCGGATCACGAGCGATATCTTCGGCGCTTCGCGTTCCATCCGTGCGGTCAACTGGGGCAAAAGCACGAAGGCCGCATAGTCCGAGAGGCCAATCACGAACTGTCGACCGCTCTCTTCCGGTTCGAAGATCCGGCCACCGCGCAGAACACTTTCGACCTGCTCGAGGATTGAGCGGATGGCCGGGGCGGCGTCGAGTGCAGCCGGCGTCGGGACCATGCCGCGCGGCGAGCGGATGAAGAGAGAGTCTCCGAACAGAGCACGCAGCCGGTTGAGCGCGTGGCTGACCGCTGGCTGAGTGAGACCTGTGCAGCGCGGGTGGCATGCCCTTCCGCCACCAGAGCGTCGAACACCACCAGAAGATTGAGA
>JAPSJG010000431.1 GCA_031178305.1 Sinorhizobium sp. | reverse complement strand
CCGAACCCGGCCCGACCGGATTGCGCAACAGCGATCCCTTTCTGCGCACGGCCGTCTGCAGTTTCTCGGTCGCCGAAGCGCCGACACGGTTCATTGCCCGCGGATCGGTGCCGTTCTGGTCCCTCTCGGTCTTCGACAGCGGTTCGAACGAAGTCTTCAGCATGAATGATCAGACCGCCGTCAACGGCAATCTCGACCTGGTCGTGGCCACGCCGATCCAGTTGGTGGAACTGCGCAAGTCGCCACCGGAGGCACTGGCGCAATCGATCATGGTCGAGATGGAGGACGAGGATGGCTACGCGGTTCTGAGAGCGCTCGCGCCGCTCGACAGCATCGATGAAGAGGTCCGCAATTTTCTCACGGGGTCGAGCTGCGAACTCTTTCGGCGGTCGTAATGAAGCTGGGATTTGGGAAGGCTCCATTCGGAGTTTCGACGGCGTGAAGGAGCACGGCCGCAAGGCGGCGGGCGGCCCGGCCAAGAGCCAGTTTAGTGTTTCTTCGCCGCTCTCCCCGTCGGAGCACTGGGCTGCGGTCCACGGCCGTCAAGCCGCTCGTAGCGGATGCCGGTGAAGAACAACACTTTGGCGGTGCCCGAGGTGACGGGGCGCCGTCGTGGTCTATTTCGTTTGCGGTCTTGCATTCTGATTACGTCTGCCATGCTCGTCTCCATACGCTCACGAGACGGATGAACCACTGTACAGATTTCACCCTGCCCACACGGGGGCTGACGCATTCCGGGGATGGCCCCGGACAGACGCGTCTTCCTCATTCTCTCCTTCTTCCGGCTCCCCGGAGTTTCGCTGCAGCCGATGCGAAGCAGATCATAACCGGCCCGCACCGATTGGGCCATAACCTCTTTTAAGTATCTCTTAAGCCGAGGCACGGCCTCTTAACCATTTCTCGAATTCCGGGAGTGCTGGAAACATGCCGAGCGGCGTCCTTCAGCGTCTTGCAAGAAAACCGAAGATAAATGCCACCCCGGCAACCGTCAGGAGGGTCGAAACCGGCTCCTCGCGCACCCGGTCACGCAACCGTTCCGTCATCAGCTCTGCTTCGCCCTGCACGACTGCCTTCGCCCCGCTCCCGATGTTCGACACGGTCTCCGTCAACCGGGTGATCTCGGCTCTCAGATCCGTGATCTGAGCTTGCAGCTCCACCTGGGCATCTGTCGCCCGCCGTTCCGTGTCCGTTCCGGCATCTACCGCCGCTAGCGTCTTGTCAGCCATCGTCTCCGCTCCTTGCCTTTCGCGCGATGTCAACGCCTCGAAGCAGGATTGGTTCCCGAGAAGAAGCACGTCCCTGCGGCGCCCCAAGCGAAAGACGGGCGGCCAGCGCCGCCCGCCTCGAGCTCTTCGAAACTATTCGTTCTCACACGGAATGTCGCCGAACTCGCACTCCGGAATTAACTCGCGATCACGAAACTGACGCTTCCGGTCGCGCCTGCCGGATTCCCGGTAATTCTCTTCATCCCGCCATTCCTCATCGGCGCGGCGTTCCCACTCCCGCTCTCGGCGTTCCCAGTCGCGGTCGCGGCGCTCCCACTCCCGCTCACGGCGCTCCCGCCTACGCTCCAAATCGCGCCGGTCGTCACCTTCGGCCCAATCGCGGCGCCAGCGATCCCGATCGCGATAGAAGTCACGTCCACGGTAGTTACGGTCCCAATAGCGGTCGAACTCGAAGACAACCGTCGGAATTCCGAGCGGGCGGTAATATTCAGGCTGTACGTAGACGCGGTTGCGGCGGTACATAGCCTGCACGTATTGACCCGCGACCCAACCTCGGCCTCGATAGAAGGACACGTCGCACCACGGCCGATCCGCGAGGCAGCCATGGATTTCCACCGACGTTCCCACCGGTATGACCGTTACGGCGGGATAACGGGTACTCGGTCCCGAGCGCATATTGACATTGGCGGTGGCAAAGCCCTCCGCGGCTTCGGCGATCGCCGGTGCGAACAGGAGCGAAAATAGAGCCGCCGTCCGCAAAAAGGCATGTTTCACTGACATTTCTCCCATTGGAAGGCCGCGGGCCTTCTCGTTAGTCGGGCCTTCGGGCCCTTCACCATCCATAGCGCCCGTGGCTTTCGATCGCGCGAAGGCCGCTGCGGGGCTCCAAGTTGCATGCTTGCCGCTGAGATCGGTCCGTCTTCCAGAAATCACGCAGCAGAGAAAGAAATTAAAAGCGCTTGTGGAGTTTTTAAGGCTGCGGCTGGTGTCGCCGCACCGGCTGCGCCACGGAGATGCCGCAAGCCTGAATAAAGCTCCAACGGCCATAGTTAATTCTACGCTAACGTTTTCAGTTTAGTTTCAGAACGTGTGCCGTTCCGAGCCATCGGCAATGGCGTCATGCTTCGCGTGCAAGGATTTGTCGTGACGAACCGGTTTCGTGAGTTGGAACGGCCGCAAACGGGCCGGCTGAAGGACGTCGTGCTGATGGCGACCGTCACCAGCTTCGAAAGCCTTCGCATCCCACGCAAGTCCGAGATGAGACAATTCGCCGAGCTGTTCGAGCCGCTCTTCCTCGGCTCCAGTGACGAGGCGCGCCGGCAAGCGGCAGCGGCGCTTTCGCAATGTGCCCATGTGCCGAACGCCGTTGCAAATCTCATCGGCAGCATGCCGATTTCCATTGCTGCAATCTTCCTTACGCGATCGAATGCGATTTCTGATCAGACGCTCATTTGGATCATCCGCACGAAAGGTCCCGCCCACGCGAACGCGATTGCGCGCCGGGATGAGCTTTCTCCCTCGGTGATCGATGCCCTGGTCGAGCATCATCACGCTGCAGGTCAGTTCCGCACCGCGGCGCATCAACCGGTTGCCACCGTGTCGCAGCCGGTCGGCGATCCTTCTACGGACCGGGTCGCCCGAGAGAACAAGCTGCGCGACGAGATCAAGGCTCTGGCGGGTGTCGGGTCGCGAGGCCCCGAAGCCTCTAACGGCGCCCGACCGATCGGCGCACTCCATCAGGCGCTGCTCATGCGCTTTGCGCGTAGCGGCGAGGCAGTGCTCTTCGCCAATGCTCTGGCCGACGCCATGGAGGCAAGCCAGGAGCTGGCCGAGCGAATTCTCCTCGATGTTTCCGGCCAACAGCTTGCCATGACACTTATGGCACTCGACTTCCCGGCCGCGGACATGGCTCCCCTGCTGTCGTTCTTTTACCCGCATCTTGGCGAGAGGCTCGGCGGCAGCACGCGCGCAGATGCCCTGATCGGAAGTGTCGACCGCAAAGAGAGCGTGGAGCGGATGGAAGCTTGGCTTCATGTCGATGGCGCCGCGCGGCCGTCGCGGTACGAAAGTCATCTTGCCGAAAATCGCAGGAAGGACCCGCGTCGGCAGGAAGCGCGCTCCTTTGTCACCGTTCCGGATCAGGCCATGCAGTTGCGACGGCATGTGGCTAAGAGTTGAGGCCGTTTCCCCTGCGGTGTCTCCCTGACGTCAGCGATCGGACTCGGTAGCGACATCGAGCAGGTCGCCGCAATCATCGATTTCGATCTCGACGATCCAGCAATCCGGGTCGAAGCGAACCTCGGATAGCAGGGCACTGTCGATCTCCTCCGCCTCGGCGTCCCGCACCCTAATTTCGAACTTGCGCGCGGTA
>JAPSJG010000430.1 GCA_031178305.1 Sinorhizobium sp. | reverse complement strand
TACCTGCAGCTCGTCGGCGCCAACAAGGCATACGAGCCCTCGGCGCTCGCCGTCATCGCGTTCGCCATCACCTGGCTCAGCATGGGGCTGATCCAGCTCGTTACCCGCTTCCAGAAATCCGCTCCGGCCAAGGCTTGATCAATATGGCATTCCTGACACTGACCAATATCCAGAAATCCTTCGGCCCGGTTCAGGTCGTGCACAATTTCGACATGGGAATCGATAAGGGCGAATTCGTTTCCTTCCTCGGGCCTTCCGGCTGCGGCAAAACAACCATCCTCCGGATGATTGCCGGCTTCGAGACACCGTCGGGCGGCTCCATCCTCATTGATGGCAAGGACCAGGGCGCGCTGAAGCCCAACCAGCGCAACATCGGCATGGTGTTTCAAGCCTATGCGCTGTTCCCGAACATGAACGTGCACGACAATGTCGCCTTCGGCCTCAAGGTCGCCGGCGCCTCGAAATCGGACATCGATAAACGGGTGAAGCAGATGCTCGGGCTCATCAAGCTCGAGCACCTGGCGGACCGCTTCCCCTATCAATTGTCCGGCGGCCAGCAGCAGCGCGTGGCGCTCGCCCGCGCGCTTGCGGTAAAGCCGCAGGTGCTGCTGCTCGATGAGCCCCTCTCCGCGCTCGATGCGAAGATCCGCATTTCACTGCGCGAAGAGATTCGGCAAATCCAGCAGCAGCTCGGCATCACCACGGTGTTCGTGACTCACGACCAGGAGGAGGCGCTGTCGATCTCCGACCGGATCGTCGTCATGAATGCCGGCCGCGCCGACCAGATCGGCACGCCCTTCGAGATCTACAACACGCCGGCGACCCGCTTCGTCGCCTCCTTCGTCGGCACGCTCAACATCATCGAGGCGAAGGTCACGGATCCTTCGGCAGGCGCCGTCGTCATCGGTAACCAACCGGTAACTTTGAAGGAGCCTATCGGTGGACTTAACGGCGGCGATACGGTCTCGCTGGCGCTCAGGCCGGAAGCGGGCTCGATCGCCGAAGGTGCCAAGGGCGATACGGCGCTTTCGGGCGAGGTCGTCTCGACGAGCTTTCTCGGCTCCGTCATCCGCACCAAGCTCAGGGTCGGCGGCGACGTCATCTCCTTCGACATGTTCAACGATCCGGGCATCATTCCGCCCGCATCCGGCGAGAACGTCACGCTCCGTTTCGCCGCTAAAGACCTGCTGGTCATTCGCGAATAGCAGCCCTTGCCCGGCCGGAAAAATTTCTTACGGCCGGGCTGTCGCTTGAAAAATCTGTCGTGATTGCTCGCCTTTTCGTCGCTCGCCGCGTTTGACCGCCGCGAATTGATGATTATAGTCGCAGGCGTTCTCAGGGCGGGGTGAAATTCCCCACCGGCGGTAGCGATCGGCGTCGAAAGGCCCTCGGTCGAAGCCCGCGAGCGCTTCGGACAAGTTCTGTTCGAAGGTCAGCAGATCCGGTCAAACTCCGGAGCCGACGGTTACAGTCCGGATGGAAGAGAGCAAGCAGGAGCGGCGCCCCTCCTACAGCCCGGCGCGTCTTATCAGACGCGCAACGGTGGCTGTAGAACTTGAAGTGCTGCGTGTTTTTACCTTGAATCGATCCGATTTAAGGAAACATGCAGCGGGGCCATCGCGCGTGCCTGTTCGCCCGACGGGATCATTGGAAAAACGCCAACCCTGAAAGGCTTGAGATCATGACCATTCTTTCCCACCCCTTGACCAGGATTGCCATCGTCCGCGCCCGCTGGCACGCCGACATCGTCGACCAATGCGTCAATGCCTTCGTCACGCAATGGACGAAGCTCGGCGGCAATGCGGCCGACGTCGAGATCTTCGACGTCCCCGGAGCGCTCGAAATCCCGCTGCACGCACAAACGCTTGCGAAGACGGGACGCTACTCGGCGATCCTCGGCACCGCCTTCGTCGTCGACGGCGGCATCTACCGCCACGACTTCGTCGCCGGCACGGTGCTGGACGGCATGATGCGCGTTCAGCTCGACACGAACGTGCCGGTGCTCTCGGCCGTGCTCACGCCTCATAACTTCCAGGAGAGCGAGCCGCTGATCGCCTTCTTCCGCGACCATTTCGTCCTCAAGGGTGAGGAAGCGGCGAACGCCTGCGCGCAAATTCTCGACGCACGCGCGAAGCTCGCGCTCGTCAACGCCTGATCCGAAAAGAGGCGCGGTCGGCCAGATCGCGCCTCCAGCATGAATCTTTGCCTTATCCGGGAGCGCCAACCCCTTGATCTCGCGCGGCATTGTGTCTCAGCGCCAGATAATGTTCATGCGGCGCCACGCCCATCGTAATCGCGACGCGCTTTACAGCGCAGCGCGTCTTATTAGACGCGCAAAAGGTCGCTGTAGCACTTTGAATCGCTGCATGTCTTTGTCCTTAAATCGAGGTCGATTTAAGGAGACATGCAGTGGGAAATCTCGCGCCGGTCAATGTCCAAGACTGTTGATGTAGAGCGACAAAAGCTGCGTCTGCGAAGAGATGCCGAGCTTGCGGTAGACATTGCGGCGATGGACTTTCACCGTTCCGGTGGAAATGCCGAGCCTCAGGCCGATCGACTCGGACGAGTGCCCCTGCAGCACGAGTTCGATGATCGAAGCCTCTCGCTCCGTGAGGTTGAGGTGGCGCCAGACGCCGTCGGCCGGCGGATGCGCCATCTTGCGGCGGCCGCGTCCGGTCCTGGCGAGTGCGGCGTCGAAGCGGCGATCGAGGTCCGCCCAGTGATGCCCGACGAGCGCCGCCACCAGCGGCTCCACTTTCTTGAGCAGCGCGAACTCCGCCGCGCTGAAGCTGCCGGTCGCCTCCCGTCGCATCAGCGACAGGACGACCGTCACCTGTCCGCTCAGCGGAATGAAGAAGCCCACCTCCTCCGCAAGGCCGGTCTGCACGTAGTAGGTCCGGTAATATTCGCTCGAGAAGAAGCGGTCGGGCGCCAGTTCCCGCATGCGCCACACACCTGGCTTCGGGGCGCAGGCGGCGTGATAGAAAGGATCGAGCAGATAGGGACCTGCCTGATAGAGGCTGACGAAGAGCACATGGTCCTTGGCATCGAACGTGCTGTAGAGGTCGATCGGTCGTTCCTTTCCCCGATAGGCGAAGACCACTACATAGTCGAAGGTCATCAGGCTGGACATAAGCCGCCGGAAGGTTTCCCCGATGCGCCGGTCCTCCATCGCGGCTCCCTCCACCAGGGGCGCCATCGCCTGAAAAAGCCTTTCGAAGTCGATACCCAAACCGCCCTCCCGGTCCGCTCCTCGAGCTCGCGCCCTCTCCCCGAATCGACTGAAGGACAAAGAGACGCGGCGCTGCGGGATATACTCCTGCCACAGGCCAAATCACGCCGAAATACCACTCTTGGGGTATATACCGGCTCAGCCTCCTGTGACTAGGCTGTCTGTCAATGACGGTAGGGACCGAGCGGCAGGAGAACCGCGAACGGTCACCGATAACGGCCGCAGGGAACAATCGTGAGATCCGCTTCGACGAAGGATATAGAATTCCGTATGGTCGCCAAGCGCTATGGCAGCGTCACGGCCGTGTCGGGCATTGACCTCGCGGTCCCCAAGGGCGCTTTCGTCGCCCTGCTCGGGCCGTCCGGCTGCGGCAAGACCACC
>JAPSJG010000429.1 GCA_031178305.1 Sinorhizobium sp. | reverse complement strand
TCGATCATGTCAAGGCCGTGGACGGCATCGATCTGACGCTGCGGGCCGGGCAGACGCTCGGCGTCGTCGGCGAGTCCGGCTCGGGCAAGACGACTCTCGGTCTGGCGCTGACACGGCTCATCTCCTCAAAGGGCCGGATCGCCTTCGTCGGCAAGGACATTGATGCCTACAGCTTCAGCGAAATGCGGCCGCTCCGCAACCGCATGCAGGTGGTCTTCCAAGATCCCTACGGTTCTCTCAGCCCGCGCATGTCCATCGCCGACATTATCGGCGAAGGGCTGAAGATCCACGAAAAGGCGCTGAGCAATGGCGAGCGCGACGCGCGCGTCGCCGCCGCGCTGGAAGAGGTCGGGCTCGACCCCGTCACCCGCTGGCGCTACCCGCACGAATTCTCCGGCGGCCAGCGCCAGCGCGTCGCGATCGCCCGTGCCATGGTGCTGAAGCCGCAATTCGTCATGCTCGACGAGCCCACCTCAGCCCTCGACATGAGCGTCCAGGCGCAGGTTGTCGATCTTCTGCGCGACCTGCAGCGCAAGCATAATCTCGCCTATCTCTTCATCAGCCACGATTTGAAGGTCGTGCGGGCGCTTGCCAACGAGGTGATCGTCATGCGCATGGGCAGGGTCGTCGAACAGGGTCCGGCCGAACGCATTTTCGAGGCCCCTAGCGAGGACTATACCAGGGCGCTGATGGCCGCCGCCTTCAATCTCGAAGCCGTCAACCTTTCCGCCATCCGCCAGTAGAGTGCCCGCATGTCCGCCAAAAGCTCTGTCATTGTCGACCTGAAATTCATTCCGGAGGAGGTCGACGCTGCCCTGCGAGGCGCCTTTCCCGGGCGGGAAGTGATCAATCTTGCCGATCCGGCACATCGCGGGCGGGATCTCTCCGGCATCGACTATGCGGTGGTGTGGAGGTCTGCGCCCGACCTCTTCTCCCGAGCGCCCGACTTGAAGGTCGTCTTTTCCGGCGGCGCGGGCGTCGACCATGTGCTCACGCTTCCCGGCCTGCCCGACGTGCCGCTCGTGCGCTTCGTCGACCGGACGCTCACGACGCGGATGAGCGAATGGGTGGTGATGCAATGCCTTTTGCACCTGCGCCAGCATCGCGCCTATGAGGCGCTTGCGAGAAAGCGGGAATGGCGGGACCTGAGCCAGCCCGAAGCCGCAGACGTCACCGTCGGCATCATGGGCATGGGCGTGCTCGGCCAGGACGCTGCCCGCAAGCTTGCCGTCATGGGTTTCAAGGTGATCGGTTGGTCGCGGACGAAGCGTATGATCGATGGATTGGAGACCTATGATGCCGCCGGCCTGGACGCCTTCCTCGGCAGGACTGATTTCCTGGTCGGCCTGCTGCCGCTGACGGCGGATACGAAGGGGATCTTCAACGCCGGCCTCTTCTCAAAGCTCAGCCGCAACGGCCCCTTCGGCGCCGCCGTCTTCATCAATGCTGGCCGCGGTGGTAGCCAGGTGGAAGCCGATATTCTTCGATGCCTCGATAATGGCACCCTGGCGGCTGCCTCGCTCGACGTCTTCGAACGCGAGCCGCTCTCGCCCGAGAGCCGTTTCTGGGACAGGCCCAATGTCTACGTCACGCCGCATGTCGCCGCCGCTTCCGACGTCAAGTCGCTTTTCGCCCATGTCGAACACCAGATCGCCCGCTTCGAAGGCGGCCTGCCGCTGGAGCATGTGGTGGATAAGGTGGCCGGCTATTGATTGCTTGCGACTACCTCAGGCAGGAGCGCGATTGCCCCTCACCCCAGCCCTCTCCCCGCGGGCGGGGAGAGGGGACTAAGGCGTGCGTTGTCGCGAGCCCCTTCGCCCCGCGTGCGGGGAGAAGGGGCCGGCAGGCGGATGAGAGGCGAAGCCAACAAGACCAGAAAGACTCTGTGCGCTAAGGCCTTCGATAACCCGTCGGCTGGGCATAGAGCCAGCCGATGCGGCGGATGGCATCGTCCAGCCCCTCGCGGGCGACGGTCATGGTGTGGCCGTTGGCGTGCAGCAGCGTTTTCTCGTCCTCCATGATGGCGACATGGCCTTTCCAGAAGACGAGGTCGCCGCGGGTGAGTTCGTCACGCCCGACCGGTTGGCCGATCGTCTCGGCCTGCATGTCCGTGTCGCGCAGGACGCGGCGGCCGGCCATCTGCATCGCAAGCTGCACGAGTCCGGAACAATCGATGCCGAAGCCGGAGCGGCCGCCCCAGAGATAAGGGGTTTCCAGGAAGCGGGCTGCGATCGAAACGTAGTCGTCGGTAGTCGGGCTCGCAACTGGCGCGCAATGATCGGCGACGACAGCCAGCCCGCCGTCGAGGAGAAAGTAGCGCGTGCCGCGTGTCTCGGCTTCGCCAACCACATGAAGGCGGCTTCCCATGGAGAGCGCGAAAGCCTGGGGAAAGCGCAGATCCGCACCGCGATAGACGAAGGTTCGCGGCACCGCGACAATATGGGTCGGTGCCGCCTGCGGCGGCGCCAATGCATCCTGCGGCACGTAGCCGACATAGCCGTCGATATCGGATTTGACCCAGGCCCACCCCTCGGCTATGTCGAGAACGCGCGCCGTTTCGCCGTAGAGCAGTTCCGTATCGGTACCGCAGGAAAGCTCCGGCCGCGCCCTGAGCTGCGTAACCGGACCGGAGACCGCGGCGGGCGTGCCTTCGACGAATCGCTTCGCGTCGACCAAGCCGCGCAGGCCTTCCTCGGCAAGATCGTCGCGATAGGCGTTGAGACGGTGATCGAGCATTTCAGGCATGGCTTGGCACTCACAGCTTCCGGCCCTGATTGATGACCAGATCGCCGAGTTTTTCAAGGTAGAGCGCACCCTCGACCGTGCGTTTGATGATGACATTGCGCCTATCGCGCTCGTCGCGCACCCGATCGACGAGACCGAGCGCACCCATCGTGTCGAGCGCCCGCGTGATCACCGGCTTCGTCACGCCGAGTGTCGCTGCAAGCCCGCGCACCGTGTGTGGCGGCGGAACCAGATAGATTTCGAGCAGGACCGCCACCTGACGCAGCGTCAGATCACGGCTGTCGACACGAACCAGTTCAAGCGAGACGGCATGCCAAAGCCCCAGAGCCTGCGTAGGCGTCAATTCCACCGGCAACGGAAACTCCTAGGTAGGACAAGCTACTACGTTAGCGGCCGATCGTTACGCAAGCGTTTCCATTTGTAATTTGACGTAGTGACCCCTCATCCCGCTGTCGCGAAGTTCTCTCCCCGCACGCGGGAAGAAAGGGCAAGCCGCACGGCCTTAGTTCCTCGTCTGCGCACGCAGAGGCGGTGAGCGGTCCCACGAGTGCCTTCTCCCCATTGCCATGGGGAGAAGATGCGGCACGCAGATGAGGGGCAGAAACTTCTGAACGGTTACCCTGCCATCCGGCCGATATGGTGGTAGATCGCTCGGATCGCCTGGGCTTCGCCGCCGACCGGGGAATGCGGACGTTCGGCCTGCGCCCAGCCAAAAATGTCGAAATGCACCCAGCTCCGAGATTTTGTCACGAAGCGCTTGAGGAACAGTGCCGCCGTGATCGAACCGGCCATGCCGCCGGAGGGCGCGTTCGTCAGGTCGGCAATGCGGGCGGAGATGTCCTTGTTGTAGCCCATGTAGAGCGGCATGCGCC